>QMZF01000121.1 GCA_003663055.1 Archaeoglobales archaeon
CATCCACCAATATATCCAACTGCCGTCGCAAGAAGAGGCGAACTAGGTAAAGAAGAATGGATGATCTACGAACTCGTCGTAAGACGTTTTCTCGCAACGCTATCGCCTGAGGCGATATGGGAGGTAAAGCGCGTAGAAATCGATGCTAACGGAGAGATTTTCAGAGCTACGGGTAAAAAGTTGCTCAGCCCTGGCTGGAGGGCTATATACACATACATCCACACTGAGGAAGCGTACATCCCTGATCTAACTGCTGGCCAAGTTCTGAGCATCGAAAAGAAAGAACTCCTCGAAAAAGAGACAAAACCGCCAGGCAGGTACACGACAGGCAACCTCATCAAAATAATGGAAAGGCTTGGCTTAGGAACGAAATCGACGAGACATGAGATAATAAAGAAACTCTACAGCAGGAAGTACGTCTATGGCAACCCTCTTCGCCCCACGCAGACCGCTTTTGCTGTCATTGAAGCTCTGAAGAGCAATGCAGAGACTATAACTCTGCCTGACATGACGTCTAAGCTCGAGAAAGACATGGACGCAATAGCAGAAGGAAGGCTGAGTGATAGAGAAGTTGTTGAAGAGTCAGTAAGATTTCTCGACGAAATCTTGGGCAACATAGACGTTAAAGAACTTTCAAAGAGTCTTAGAGAGGGAGTAAAGAAGGACAAAGTCGTTGGTAGGTGTCCCAAATGCGGAAAAGAACTTGTTATAAGAAAAGCGAAAGACAAAAAGAGATTCATAGGCTGCAGCGGATATCCAGACTGCAACTTTACCCTTCCGCTACCTCAAAACGGTACGCTGTACATCACGGCTAAGGAGTGTGAGAAGCACGGCATAAAGAAGATAAAGATCAGGACGAAGAAGGGCTACTGGGATCTCGGCTGTCCCTACTGCAACTACATCGAGTGGAAAGCCAGGCAATAAAGCTTAAATCTTTTTATTGCAACGCTTGCTATGCATAACTTCGACATCAGGGAAAAGCCCTTCATAATATTCTGGGAGCTTACGAGGGCGTGCTTGCTTGCATGCAAGCATTGTAGGGCTAAAGCACAGAAGGAAAGACATCCTGACGAGCTAACAACGGAAGAAGCTTTTAACGTCATCGAGCAGATAACCGAGTTCGGAAAGCCCTACCCCCTCGTTGTCATAACCGGCGGCGATCCGCTCATGCGAGATGATGTCTTCGAGATTATCAGCAAAGCGACATCGAAGGGCATAAGGACTGCCATAGCTTTCAGCGGTACAAAGCTTGCAACGAGAGAAAAACTCGAGCTGATGAAGGATGCGGGAATTGCGAGAATAGCCATAAGCCTCGATGGTAGCAGAGCCGGAATCCACGATTACTTCCGTGGAATAAGGGGAACTTTTGAAACAAGCATGAAAATCTTAGATATGGCCAAAGAACTCGAAATTTCGAGGCAGATAAATACAACAGTCACGACCTTCAACATGTCAGATCTTCCAAATCTCGTAAAGATATGCATCGAAAAAGAGGTTGCGCTCTGGGATGTCTTCTTTGTCGTTCCGACGGGAAGAGCAAAAGCAGAGTACATGCCCTCTGCCCAACAGTTTGAAGACATTCTCAGTTGGCTTTACGATGTTGGCAAAGAAACCCCCCTCAACGTTAAGAGTTCCGCTGCCACACACCTGAGAAGAATCGAGTACATGAGGGACAAAGGGGTTCAGCCGGAATTTGGAGAGCTTTACTACGAATTAAGGGCAAAACTCGACGAAGTTGAAGATGAGCTCGGAATAGAAGGAAACGGCAAGCCCATAGTTGCTGGAGCCCACGGCAGGAGCCTTGCAGCAGATGGCATAAGAAGGATGATGGGCATAACAGACGGCAGGGGTATGTTCTTCATAAGCCACATCGGCGAGGTTTATCCCAGCGGTTTTTTGCCAATCGTTGCCGGAAACGTAAGAGAGACGAGTTTGAAAGAGATATACATGAAGTCGCCAGTATTCCAGGACTTAAAAGACCCTGAAAAGCTGAAGGGAAAGTGCGGCAAATGTGAGTTCCGCTACATCTGTGGGGGTTCGAGGGCTAGAGCCTATGCAATGACAGGCGATTACCTTGCAGCTGAGCCGAGATGCATATACAAGCCTGGCAAATTCGAACTGATAAAGCTTTAGGTGTTGAGATTATCGTAACGGTATTGTGGAACAGGTTGAACAAAAGAAGGCAGTCATTTTTCGGCAAGTAGAGACGTCTGCGAGTATGAAGAGTTCAAGCGAATTATCGCTCTGCAACCAGCGCAACAATCAGGCTGAATCGCAGACATACGACCTCAGTTGTTAACTTATAACCTTGTTGAAGCGAGAGATGCAGCTTTTACAAACAACTCTTTCAGACTGTATACTGGTTTAGAAAATACCCAGATGTCAATCTCAAGCTTAGGCAGTAACCGCATCAGAGAGAACAACGATGTTCGGGATAGGAGTTAAGCTTGTCGGGGAAACTTCTTGCTGTTGCCAAAAAGTGAGAAAACACAGGAAACTGTTCGTCCGTCAGTGAGAATCACTAACCTTATTTGACTACTTATAAAGCTAGTACATCCAGCAAACTCCTCCATACATCGGGATGGGTATAAATCAAATCCGTATTTTCTTCATAGCTCACTTCAATATCCGGTTCAAAATCCGGAACGAACACATCAACGCGCATCTTTTCGACTATCCTTCTGTAACCGGAGTTGGGTGTTGCAAAACAAATAACTTGTTCAAAATGGTCGTTTCTTCTCTGCCATGCTTGTGCAACGTCAGCAAGCCTTTTCCACACTTTTTCAGCTATCTCATCACTCCATTCGTAGCCATAGCGTTCAATCCACGGGAAGAAGGGAGCATCGTAGATGAGATTATAGCTCTTCCATTGAAAGTTCCAATACTCTCTCGGCTCCAAAGCTAGAGGCTCAGAAATCGAAGCGAGATAAACGTCATATTTCTTCTCAAGTTCAAGCAATCTGCGATGTAATTCATCACGGGGAGGATCGTAGGGCTTCTTAGCCGTACATGGAACGAGGAGAAGAATGTTTCTCTTAGGGGCCACATGCTCATTGGCTATGAATTCAAGCCAGCTCTTAACCGGCTCTTCATCAAGAGCTCTGAGAACATCCTCTGGCGAAGGAAGGAAAAGCTTTGGATTTAATCCGGGATTGAGTTTTAACGCTTGTTCAAGGCTTAACATTCCCTCAATTCCTCCAGCAGCCTCTCTTTCAGCTCTTCGAACGTCGATGCTTTTACCAACCTTACAGCAACCTCTATCATGAGATTTAGCTCTTCTATGGGCGAAAATGTTCTGTAGTCCGTCTTTATCCCTATAATCGGCTTTCCAATTGCGTACGCATAGCCGAGCTCGAAGGCGGTCCCAGAATCAATACACTCACCATCGAGGACGGCGACAACTACATCACAGCTCTTTAATGCTGATAGATCCATTTCAAAAATTCTCCTCTTCTCTTCTTTGTTCTCGCTTGCTATAAACGGATTTTCTTGAGCCATCCACACTTCAAACCCGTTATCTCTGAGAAATTCAGCAATTTTGCTGTTAAACTCCTTCTCTGCCTGACTGAAAAAGGGGGCGGCGATGAAGATTTTTAATTCGGCATTCAACGCGACCCCCTCCATATAATTGTCTTACCTTTCCTTCTTACGAATCCCACCTCTTCGAGGGACTTTACAACCTCTTCAGTTAGCCCCTCAGCATCGATTGCAATGTCCACTGCATCTCCCTCTATGAACCCTTTCTCGAAGTCTCTGAGGGCGTCAATGTCAATCTTTGGATTTTCTGAGAGAAATGAAACATAATTATCGATCAAACTTGCTATTGAAGCAAGTAGGATAAATTCGTCCCAGTAATTTACCTTAAACTCCTCCTCAAAGTCTACTCTGCCTGCTACACTCACAGCATCAACGTAAACCTCCCACGCCTTAAACAACTCCAGCTCGTAGAGGGTTTTTGCTCCACGTTTATATTCTTTCAGCTCCACCACAAGTCGTGGATCTTCCGGTAACTCTCCCTTTACTACATCGGTAACCTCAACTCCATTCATCTCGAGCATGTCGAATACCTCAAGCATGAAGTTGTATTCCTCCCAGAACGTATCAACAAATCTGGAGATACTTATACCTGCCTCTTCAAGTTTAGAAAAGTCTGCTTTGTCGCCAATAAGCTCGATGCATCTTTTTACAAAGGTGTGCCTTTCCGGATTGACTTTAGAGAGAAATTTATCCTCAAATTCCTCAACACCTATAGGCTTTTTAACAAGTTCTCTAGCAATTCGTACATACCTTTCCCATTCATCAACTTCTTCGAACTTGAGCTTTTTTAACTCACTAAGTTTTCCTTGAACATAGTACCTCTCTCTAAACCTCCAACCGATACAAGGCTTAATGTCACACCTTATTTTTGCCTTTCTCAACCACGAGATTAGCTCCATTGCATTTTCGCGCTCATATCTTCCAAGACGGACCCACATAGTGTCTTATCTTCTGGAAAATATTTACTCTTTTCTCACTAATTTTCTACTCTTTCTCACTAACCATCCCATTCAAAATGTTTTTAAACTTGTTTCAGTTGTAAGAAAAGGTGAGAGTTTGCAGCTTGTAGCAGAAAGTATTAGGTTTTCAAATCCTGTGCCCGAGCCCGGAGAGAAGGTGA
>QMZF01000122.1 GCA_003663055.1 Archaeoglobales archaeon
AGCTGAACTATAACGTCAACCAGCGCATCTGTCCCGCCAGTTATTGCATCAACTCGGTAGGAAACCAGTTCTATGTCTCCAAACTCTTTTACGGCCTTCTTTATTGCATTGATCGCTGCGTCAACAGGCCCCAAACCAACGGCAGCCTCTATTATTTCCCTCCCATTTATCTTGAGCTTCACGCTGGCCGTCGGCATAATTTTCATGCCGCTGACGATCGACAGATCTTCGAGGACGACTTTCTTCTCTCTCTTTATCTGTAAAACAGTCTCTATTATCGTTCTTACGTCTGCATCCGTCACTCTTTTACCCTTATCGCCAATCTCCTTTATTCTCTTGAGTATTTCTTTCATCTGCTCCTTCGTCGCTTTATAGCCGAGCTCTTTCATCACGGCCTCAACACTCGCTCTTCCAGCATGCTTGCCAAGCACGAGGCTTCTCTTTCTTCCCACCATTTCCGGCGTTATGGGCTCATAGGCTGAAGAATTGCGCAGAATTGCAGAGGTGTGTATTCCGCTCTCATGCGTAAAAGCATTCTCTCCGACTATAGGCTTGTTGAGCGGTAGAGCCACTCCTGTTAGCTTTTCAACGAGTTTGGATGTGTTGTATATGTTCTGCTTGTTCACGTTCGTTTCGATGCCGTAGAGAACTTCCAAAGTCATCACAACCTCCTCAAGTGCAGCATTACCCGCTCTTTCACCAAGCCCATTTATCGTTGCGTGAAATTCCTTCGCTCCTCCTCTAATCGCGTATACTGTATTTATGTTCGCAAGCCCAAAATCGTCATGGCAGTGAATTGCTATGGGGACATTGAACTCCTTACAGAGCTCTTTCATAATGCTCTCACTTCTTTCAGGTGTCAGAACGCCAACGGTATCGGCAAATGTTAATCTATCGGCTTTTGCGTCTACAGCAGCGGAAAAAAGCCTCTTTATAAAATCCAAATCCGCTCGTGACGCGTCTTCAGCCCCAAATTCAACTGTAAGTCCACGCTCCTTTGCATATTCCACCGCTTCGACTGACATCTCGATTACGTCATCCCCACTCTTTCCCGGAAACTTCGTTGAAATGTGAATGGGTGAAGATGGAGCTACCATAAAAATTGAATCCGCATTAGCGTCTGCAGCAGCATCTATATCTATCTTCTTAATTCTAGCAAAGCTGCAGATTTCAGCCTTAAGCCCGGCGTTGGATATCTCTTTAATCGCCTCAAAATCCCCTTCCGATGCAATTGCGGTTCCAGCCTCGATTATATCCACACCAAGCTTGTCTAAAGCTTCGGCAATCATCAACTTCTGTTCAACGCTCAACGAAACACCGGGCGTTTGCTCACCATCTCTCAGCGTTGTGTCGAGGACAAGGGGTCTCGAATCAGGCCTTGCTTTCATAGCGCATCCTACAATGAAGAATAATTTTAAATTTTTTTTGGTGAAAGGAGCAGAGTGCAGTAAAAAGCACTTAAACGAAATAGCTTTAAGTATATATTGCCTCAAGGACGTAAATACCCAGAAGAGCAGTCAAAACGAGCTGCAAGGCCATAATTGCCCAAAGGAAGTACAAAGCTTTCTCACCGAGTTTGAGGAAAGCCTTTTCAACCCCATCAAAGAATTTCTTCCCCATGACTACAGCCATAACCTCTTTCCTTCCATATCTCACCTTTGCCTTCTCAAAATTTGCTGTGCGGAATGCCCTCGAGAGGAAGTCTGAAACTACTTCCTCGTCGCTTTCGTCACTCCCGACCGGTTTGTATCCAATCTTTGGAGAAACCCCCGTTTTGGAGTGGTTATCCGTCGATACAACGGTTAGCCTGACACCATGCCTTAAAGCAAACTCTTCGAGTTTTAGCCTAAACTTCCTTTCCACGTTGTTTCCGTCGAGCATGAGTATGCCGTGAATATCTTCTCCGTACTTGAGGAGAAGGAGAGCTAGCCATCCACATATCGTGCTGGTTTCGCACCTTTCCTTAATGAAGCAGTATTCCAGCTCAGATTCAATACGGGGAAAGCTGCATGCCCGCCTTATGAGTTCTTCCAACTCATAGAAGTCCTCAGCTTTGATTTCGTAGTCTTCCATGTAGGCGTTGTGCGCCTCCACAACCATGGCCTCGCCAAAGTAGCGCTCAGCAACGCTATTTATCTCTGGCGGCATGTCATCTGTTGCGATTTTTCCGCTGAAGATTAGAAGATTGACGCTTTCAAAGGGAAAAACCTTAAGCAAAAATCTTTCTCCTTCCACTTCATAGGGTCTGTATGCTGCCATTGTGTTTTCTCCACATTCTATACCTGTCACAATGCGCTCAACATCTTTCAGCGTTGCAGGATTAAATTCGTGTTTCGTTGCGGAATGCAGGTAGATAGCGTTGGGCATTTCGAGAATTTTTTCCACGAGCCTTGCTCCTCCAACGTTTCGCAGTGGCCCGGGATGAAAAGACGTTGAAATCAGCTTTGCTTTCCCGATTGACAGGCATTTCACCCACCCATTCCTCATTTCGCCCACTTCTTCGAGTCTTTTTTCGAAGTAATGTGGTTTAGATGTTAGCCAGAAGAGTATGAACGATTTTAGCAGGAGCTTCGTGTTGAATCCACCGTAATCTCTGTCGAGGTACTTAACGTACGTTAAACCCAGCAAGATGCCGGCAACGCTTGCAATTGCGTAACTCGTCATTTTGTGGGGAGAGCTAAAGGAGTAGAAGTGGTTTATGGGATAGAGGGCAAGGAGTATGAATAAAACTGCAATAACCACTTTCTTCTCGCTCGCCTCGGATGTAAAGTACAGAACAAGGGTCAGAAGGGCTGCGATCGATGCGGGAGCTAGCACTATGAGCTCAAAAAAGCCTAAGTGTATTACAGCAAAGTCAAAAACTTCTACAAATACGAGCAGAAGTAAGGCTAGAAAGAACACCCTCCTGCTATTGAACGCGAGCCCTATAAAACGTGAAATTGCAAGCAGTAAGGCTATTAGGGCAAGACCTATAAAGAGATACCGCTGGGCAAAGAAAGCTTTACTTACGATGCCGTTTAGAATTGATGCCAAGATAATCGTTACTAGGCCAAGGGACGCGGATATGCGCTTCCTAGGTATTGTGAATACTTTGGAGTAAAACCTCTCAATGAGCTTCTCGTCGATCATCTGCATGCGATTGCGAAATGGGAATTTAAACCCAACGTGTCGAACTCGTTTCGTAGCATAGCTCAAAACTCCAAAACTTTGCATGTTGTTAAAGGCCGGTATCGTTTTTAACAAGCATTGCGCCATCCTAAAACGAGCAAATTCGCTTTGCAATCCACCGAAAATTAACTTAAAAGACTTCCAAGATAAAGATAGTATAGAAGAATTTTTATTCCTAAATCATGCAGTTCCCAGCATGGACAAGTTTACGGCTTTGGCAATAGCATTCGTTGCGGCAATAATTGCAATTGCTGCAGCAATAGTATACTACTTTGGATTCGTGTTTCTTCTTCGCCTCGCCCTCGGAATTTGCTACGCTCTCTTTGCGATTCTGTTGGCAGTTGTCTTCGGAATACTAGTTTACGCAAAATCAAGGTATGCGCTCTTGGCTTTGATAGGATTGATTCCTGCAGCCTATGCAGCTTGGCAGTGTTACGAATGGAGCCAGCCCCTCCATGTTGGCTATATAACCGCGGGCTACATTTTAGCTGCTGTTTTGGGGCTATGGTGGCTTGCAGAACCAGACATGAGCATAACAGAGAGATTGAGGAGCGCTGCATCCCTCGAAAAGGCGGGAAAATTCAGGAGTGCTGCAAGGAAGTACGAAAAGAAGGGAAACTACGGAAAGGCTGCCGAGTGATATATAAAAGCGGGGATGCTCGAATCTGCAGCATGGTGCTACGAGAAGGCAGAAACGTACGATAAAGCCGCAGAACTCTACGAAAAACTAGCAAAACAGAAGAGAGAAGGATACTATTGGAAAGAGGCCTATGAATTCTGGAAAAAAGCTGGAAAGAAGGAGAGGGCTGCCGAATGTCTCGAAATGTACGCTAAGGATGAACCTTGGTATTGGGAGGACGTAGCTAAGCTCTGGGAGGAGGCAGGAAATTCTGAAAAGGCAAAAGACGCTTGGGAAAAAGCTCTGGAGTACTATACAAAGGAGGCTGAGGAGGAAGGAGTGTTCTACGAGGACGTGGCGAAAATATACGAGAAGCTCGGCGATCATGAAAAAGCAAGGCAAGCGATGGTGAAGTACGCGGAATACTGCGAAAAAGAAGCAGAAAAGGATGCTGCATGGTGGAAGCACGTTAGCGAAGCGTATGAAAAGCTTGGAATGAAAGAAAAAGCTGAAGAAGCAAGAAAGAAGTACGAAGAGTATAGGAGCAGAAAGTAAGGGGGATTTGTTTGAAAACTGAAATAGAAACAACGGAAACTATCACAACGGCTGAAATGGCCGTAATCGACCTTAACTGCGAGTACCACGGTCTCTCAAGACTCCAGCTTATGGAGAATGCTGGCAAAGCTCTTGCTGAAGAAATAAGGAAAAGATTTGACGAAGGCAAAATAACGATCTTCGCAGGTTTGGGAAATAACGGTGGGGATGCGTTCGTTGCTGCGAGGCATTTGAGCAACTTTGACATCGAAGTTTTTTTGCTCGGAAAAACTTCGGAGATAAAGAC
>QMZF01000123.1 GCA_003663055.1 Archaeoglobales archaeon
AGAAGAAACTTCGGATCGATGGTTCATAGTACTTCGCCTTGAGAATGGCCGCCATTGTATCAGGGACGTTTGTACTTTCGTCAAATCGTGTAGGTGGATCCGTAGATTTCGGAGGAGGTGGATTATATCTCCAGAAGGAGAAGTACTGGTCTGCACATCAAAAAATGAGCCGTTTATTACGATAGACATTAATTTGGATGAAGCTATACGTGCAAAGCAGTCGTATCCGAGTACATTTCGGAGTAAACTGTATTTTCGCGATGTAGCGCAAAATCTTTTTGAGGGAAAAAGATATAAACAAAATAGCGAATGGATGCAACGCAAGCTCCGGTGGTGTAGCCCGGCCAATCATTCCGGCCTTTCGAGCCGGCGACCCGGGTTCAAATCCCGGCCGGAGCATGCAATTATTCTCGTAGAAGTTCCAGAATGCTTTATGGGCGATGACGAAGTTCTCTAAAAGCCTTTCACGAGGACGTTGATGTTTTGCCAACTTTCTCCAAGTATTCTTTAATATCTTTGCGGATAATAATTCTCACTTCTCATAATGATGTCCCACCATGCCCACCCATGACACCGCTGCAGCAGCAATCCTATATATTGTGCTGGAATTCATGCGCCATAGCAGCATACCCCTCTCATTTTTACCACGTATCGCTGGCCAAGCTGATTGCAAGAATTGCAGCAAGGGCAACGATGAGAACGGATCAGAATCCTATCGTCGATTCTATTTCGACTCTCATTGCTGTCACATTCTAACATTTTCATCCACCTTAAGGAGGTACCTCGCTTCGCTCGATACCTCATTTTGTTGGTGCAGCTGACTGCAGGTACTTCAAATCCCAGCCGGAGCACTTGTTTTTCTTGGACGCTACAAGACATTGAGGAACTAATCTTTCAGCTTGAACTTAGTGGTGAGCAGAGCATATCAGTAAGGTTATCAGCAGACCCGAATAAGATCTCGCTACCATTCGTGAACTTCAATAGTCTCTTACTTTCGCTAGATTCCCTGACTATTGCTTGAAGCGGCGATCCATCTCCCACCAGATAACATCTCTCATCAGCATGCACTATGAGACATGCTACTGGGTGTACAGCTTCGTATATAGCGAGCATCCGCCAATCACAGTCTTGCCTGCTCCGATCTCTGATATGAATGCTTTGAATTCGGCGGATTGTTAAAGAAACTTGGTTACAAATTATATGATAATGATGTAATAAAACGATAGTATTATTAAGTTTTAAGTTAAGTTTTAAGTAAGAAAATTTACAGGATCAGTGATGCTACTGTTAGCAGCAATTTCTTCCGCCCCTCCCCAATTTTTTGAATATAAGTTTTGCATAACTTTACTCCCTCAGCAAATTCACCAAAGTTTCGTACAGTCTTTTCTTCGTTATTGGCTTTTTGAGGATAGCTCTTGCTCCCGCTTCGACGATCTCGTCTCCCTTGGATGTCGTATAGGCTGTTAGAGCTACTATTTTGGCCTCAGGACATATACGGAGTATCTCTTTTATCGCTTTTATTCCATCCATTATCGGCATCCTTATATCCATGAGGACGATATCGGGCTTCTCTTTCTTGAAAACTTCTACAGCCTCTCTGCCATTTGATGCCTCCACAGTATCAAAATCCGAAAGCATAATTTTCAGAACTTCTCGCATAAGTAGTTCGTCGTCTACTATCAGAACTTTGGCTTTTGGTGTAACACTCTTACTAGTATTCTTCACATTTTTTCCCTCCTCTTATGTGATTATAGCACAAAAATAAATAATATTTTCTAGTCTGCTAATTTCTTCTTGGATTTATGTTTGGGTTTTGTACAGGCCCTATCTAAAAACACTGGGAGCTCAGGTGGTTTTAGGTATTTTCGCAGGTATGATAGAAGTATTGTAATGTGGATAAAATTGAGAGAGTTAGCTGGTAAGAGCTCATCTCGCATCTCGTTATTGGATTTCTTTAATCGAAATTGTTATTGGGATGTTGTTACGTGGTCACTCAAACCAATAGCTATTTGGAAGATGTTGCAAATTCAATGATCATGATGTTTGTATATAGAGAGAAAATCTTAAAAATATATTTACTGCTCTAATTATCTTACCCTTGGAACCTCTTGTAGCCATATTGGTCCTTATAGGCGCCCCTTTTAGCTCGCTGAATCTAAGAAGTAACATTTGCAATCGGAGTAGAGTTCCTGTAAGGTTATGTGGAAATACCGAGGCAAGAATAATGATGTGTCTACAAATCCAAAACTCCTCGTTAAGAGTTTATGAAGCACTTATGATTAAAGTCTTATAATTGCTTAGAAGTTATTCTCACCCAGAAATCCACGCTGAGGAACCGCAGCTGTACGAAGTTCCCAGGCTGCTGACTACAGGGTGCTACGGGTGGATTTAGTTTTTTAATTTTTGTAGTAGCATTATAATCCGAACCACAGAACAGCTATTTCACTTTACAAAAACCGTGGACAGAAAAGCACGTATAGAAATACGACGACCACTCCAGCAGCCTTTAGAATTTTATTCTCTCTGAACCTCCTGCAGTATGCGTAGGGAATGAGGTAAGAATAGACTACAACTCCCAAAATACCGTAGGGTTGCCCATAAGTGAAGTACATTGCCAGGCTAAATACAAATCCCAAAGGTGCTAGATACTTCAGCAGAGCGAAAATACCCCTGCCGTATGTAATATCCATGACAGGATAGTCCTTTTTAATCCTCTTGATATCCTCCGGCTCTGGTAACTCATCCACCAGAACTTCCGGGAAAAGAACACCAACGTAGTCACAGCGATTGCATCTATACATGTACAAAGCGCCGGCGGCAACAGCAGCGGGGATTGAAAAATCAGGCGAAACGTCAGTACTGCCGCAGATAGGACATATTCTCACGTATTTTCTTTTGTTCGTCATTAGAGTTATGTTATTGGAGATTATAAAAAATCTTGTGAGTTAGTTGGAAGGATTTCGTGACTTTTAGTAGCGAGCTGGGCATAGATGACGTGACCAGAAGGGCATCTGTCTCAGGAGCTGCAGCGGCAGAGGTGCTGTCTATTCATTTTAAAGTCATGCAAGCAGGGAATTCTCAGCAAAGAAGAGTGTACTTTCGAAGAAATCATAAAGAAAGGGTTAGCCCCGAAATCGTTAACTTTCACAAAACTTGCAGAATATAATTTTTCAAGCAAATATAAAATCAATATGCATATATCCTGCCATATGGCCTTTTAGTCAACGGTAATAGCTTCATGAAGTTCTCTGCCAGTATTTCGTCTGCATCGTAACCGAAGTAAGACGAAAATTCTCCAACGTATCTTTCAAGTATTTTCCAGTCCTCTTCTTCCAGTTCTGCCACACCCACTTCCTTGCCAAACTGGTGCTCTTCCGCCTCCCCTCTGAGATATATCACTCCGCCGTGCATACCCGTCCCAATGTAATAAGCCCTGTGCCTCAACTTTTTCAGTGTGAGCCCAAGCAGGATAACTATGCCCCCAGCCATGTACTCTCCAAGGAAGTCCTGAGAAGTACCTCCGACAACGAGAACCGGAATCTTATCCAAGTACTCCTTCATGTGTATTGCCGCTCTGTAGCCAACATCATCCCTTATGAATATCTTCCCGCCCCTCATCGCCATCGCTACCACATCTCCAGCTCTCCCTTCTACGACTATCTCTCCATCGTTCATAGTGTTGCCAACGCCATCCTGCGCGTTTCCATGAACGACTATGCGGTGCCCGTCGAGAAATGCCCCAAGATCGTTGCCAGGAGTACCGTATATTTCAATCTCCACCTTACGCTGGTTTGGAAAGTGGAGCCGGGTTCCTATGTACCTCTGCCCGCATACGTTCTGCAGGATTAGCTTCTTGGCCCCTTTCAGAACGCACTCCCGCATGAGATCGTTCAACTCTTTATGGTTTAGCTGAGAAGCATCTATTTTTGCAACTTCCCCATCTATGCTCGCGTATTCGAGGATTTCGTCAACCTTTCTAACAGTTTCGAGGAAGGCATCCCTAAAAACAACGGGCAGCATCACTCACCAGCTCCCTTAACGCCGAGAACTTCGAGCTCCCACTCTTCAAGCCCGACACCACGCAGATGATCCCTGTTACCCCTAAGGCTCTCAATTGCGTTTATGCCCATCCCGCCCAGTACATCCTTAAGTTCGAGGCTCCAACCTCTCAGCAAGTTAATTAGTCGTTGCGCTCCAACCTTTGGATTTAGGCGTTTTGAAAGTTCTGGATCTTGAGTGCATATACCCCACGCACATTTGCCCGTATGGCAGCGCTGGCACATCGTGCATCCCAAGGCAATTAGAGCTGCGGTACCTATGTAGACCGCATCAGCTCCCAACGCAATGGCTTTAGCAACGTCGGCGGCACACCTAATTCCTCCTCCAACGATTATGGAGCACTTGTGCCTTATACGCTCCTCCCTAAGCCTTCGATCGACAGCAGCCAAAGCGAGCTCTATGGGTATGCCGACGTGCTCCCTCATTATCTTTGGCGTTGCTCCAGTCCCACCCCTGAAGCCATCTATGGCAACTATGTCCGCTCCCGCCCTAACGATGCCCGAAGCTATTGCTGCGACATTATGTACGGCAGCGATCTTAACGATGACAGGCTTTTCATAGTTTGTTGC
>QMZF01000124.1 GCA_003663055.1 Archaeoglobales archaeon
AATTTACAGTTAAATAAAAACCAGCAAGGTCATGGAAAGAGCGGTGGGAAGTCCAAACCTGTTTTTTCATCTAACCCGAGCATTATGTTCATGTTCTGCACGGCTTGGCCACTCGCCCCTTTAACTAGGTTGTCTATTGCCGACGAAACGACAACTCTGTCCTCTCCGGGAAATATCGCTATGTCGCAAAAGTTGCTGCCCCTCACCCAGCTTAACCTTGCCTCGTTTTGTATCCTTACAAAGTAGCAGTCAGCGTAGAATTCCTCATACATCCTCCTTATCTCTTCCATGTCGATTCTATCCTTTAGAAATACGTGGGCATTCGTTAAAATCCCCCTCGAGCCTGGAAATACCTGCGGCGTGAACGAGACTTTAACATCGCACTGCAATTCCTCGAGCTCTTGCACCATTTCGTAGTAGTGCCTGTGGTTTGTCACCTTGTACGGCACTATAGCTTCATGCAGGTTGGGATAGTGGGTAAATTCCGTTGGTTTTATGCCTGCTCCGGTTATTCCACTCTTCGAGTCAAATATGATTCTTTCAATCAATCCAGCTTTGGCGAGAGGTGCGACAGCAAGAATGCACCCTGTCGGATAGCACCCAGGGTTTGCAACGAGCTCCGCTTTTGCTATCTCATCTCTATGCAACTCTGGAAGCCCGTAAGCCGCATCTCTATAACCCTCGTGCTTTAGCCCGTATACCCTCTCGTAAACATCCTTTTTTAACCTGTAATCAGCCGAGAGGTCTACTACCTTGATTCCTACATCGAGAAGTTGTGGAACGTACTTCATAGCTTCCCCGTGGGGAACTGCGGTAAAAACGACATCACACCCCTCCATATTTTTTAGCTCGGGAGAAACGAAGCTTATATCGTAAAACCCCTTTAGAAAGGGATGGCACTCCCAAATCCTCTTTCCTTCGAGTTTTCTGGATGTGACCGCTATAACTTCTATATTTGGATGTTTACAAAGCAGCCTAAGTAGTTCTGAGCCAGTATAACCACTTCCACCTATTATTCCGACTTTGACTTTGGCCATGCCAGGCCCTCGACAGCTATAGTAAAAATCTTTTTGATATCGCATTTCGAAAAGTGTATAACTCCAGCTGGAAGAAGATATACACGTACACGCTAGCATTAGGGTAATTTAAATAATTTGCTAGAATGAATAAATTACTTTGAAATAAAAACAAATAGATGTGGTGTATCTGGAAATTATTAAGTGTTTCACAAAGCTAGAACTCCTACCACGAAATGGAAAACTTAATATACTATTAATTTGAGCGAAGTTCAAATCTGTATATGAGTTTAAGTGTGAATATTATTAACAGAAGAATTCAGGGAGTCTATTCTGTGAACTATGATTTTTTTAGTTTATTTTTTCTAATTTTTTAGAAACATAGAAAAGTTTATTAAGTGTGTTATTCAAGAGAGTATCATGAGCAAGGTAGTACACATAATGCCGGTTGGTTTAAACAAAGACAGACTGCTAGAGAGTATAAGAGGGAGTGGCTATCCAATTCAAAAGGTATATCTCGTTCTCGGCAGGGATAGGGGGTTGAGTGGTGAGGAGGACATCCATAAGGCTGCCGAGGAGATAGAAAGAACACTCAACGTCCTTGTAGAAGTTGATAAGATACAAGTGGACAAGCTCGATGTATACGCTGCAGCCCTAGAAATGCTGAAAGTGATTAAGAGGGAACTCGATGAGGGCAACGAAATCTTAATTAATGCTAGTGACTCACCTAGGACGCTCTGCATAGCCTGCTATGTAGCGGCCCAGCTTTCGGGAAGCAAGCTCTACATAGCGATGCCTAAGTACAAGGAGGGCAAGGAGGTAGGAATTGACAAGATAGTGGAAATACCGATCCCACCGCTTAAGAGGATAAGCGACGACAAGATAGTGATAGTAAAGATAATTCAGGAGCAGGGAGGAGAAGTAGAATCTATAAACAAGCTTATAGAACTTCTCGAAGGTAAGACTGAAGATCAGAAGAGGTATATGGCTCAGAGGGCAAGAATGAGCTACCACCTCAAAGGATTGGAGGAGGATGGCCTTGTAGAGATGCGCAGAGAGGGCAAGAACGTCAAGATAAGGCTGACAGAACTCGGCAAGGCCTACGCTCTAATGGCAACTTAATTAATTTTTTATACTCCCTTTATTAGTTTTCATATGCTTAATTGTGCGATTATAGGCCAGGGTTTTAGAGAACTCGAAGAACTCTTGCTCGCTCACGATTTTGCTGTGGAATTTTCCGACGTTAAAAAGGAGCTGGAGTTCAATGCTGATGTTATTTTCCTCCTGCGCGAACCCTTCGAGTCAGAAATACCAGCAGTTTCCAGGCTTGTAAAGTACAAACCCGTGATTGCTCAGCCCGATGCCTACGTTTTCTACGAAAAATCGAAAAGAAGGGAACACTGGCTTAACGTTCATGGAGCGTATCTTAACGAAATTCTCTGGGTTGAAAGCAAAGAAATTATGCTGTCGGCCGCATTTATGAAAGGAAAACCTGATTATTTTGTGGGTGTAGAATACATAGCAGCTATAAATCCGTATCATCTTTATTCTGGCTGGGAAGTCGTTCTGAACTGCAACAAAGACTGCAAGGCTATGCTTGGCGATCTTGCAGTAAGGACAGGGAAAGATGTAATTCTTGGGCAAAGGAGGGCAAATCTCGTTGTATTTTCCGCTGATATACTCTCCGATAAAGCTCTTAGACTCGGAGATAACGGTAGATTCATTCTAAACCTCTTATCCGATTTACTTGGTGGAGCTGAGATAATAAGCTGAGTTAGGCTTTTACATAAAGTCGAAAAGTGTAGGATTCCTTCTTTTTTCCCTCAGCAGGCTTGCAATAGTTGAGAAGTCCTCTTCGAACGTTTGTCTGAGCTGAGGTCTGTAAAGGACTGCTGCTGGATGGTAGATGGCTATCAGCTTTACCTTCTTTCCCCATTTCTCTACTTCTTTTACCTTTCCCCTGTCCCTTGAAATACCCTTAAACTCAAGGCCAAAGAGGCTAAAGATGAAGGAGGCGGAATACCTGCCTAGACACGCGATAACCGATGGCTTGATGGCATCAAGCTGCCTTATGAGGTACGGACTGCAAGCTTTTATTTCTTCGGGCAAGGGGTCTCTGTTGTTTGGCGGTCTACACTTGAGTATGTTTCCTATGAAAACGTCCTCTCTTCTCAGCCCAATTTTCTCTATCATCTCCGTAAGCAGTTTGCCTGCGTTACCAACGAAAGGTCTGCCTTGCCTGTCTTCCTCTCTGCCCGGAGCCTCGCCAATAAAAACCAGCTCCGCTTTGGAATTACCCTCTCCCGGAACGTAGTTCGTCTTTGTTTTCCAAAGCTCGCACTTTTTACACCTTCGTATCTCTGCCTCGATATCCTCCAAGCTATCCATGCAGTGTAGTCAATTGTTCTCAATAAAAGCTTTGACAAATTGGCAAATATGGCAGATTCGGCAAGCTATTAGAATCTCAGCTTTCTTGCTGCAACTACCAGAGCATCCCACACAGGCGAGAATGGAGGAGCGTACGGTAAGTCGGAGAAGAAGATGTCTTTCGTAGTCAGCCCATGCTGAATTGCGATTGCTGCTGCGTAAAGCCTTGGGAAAGCAGCGTCACCAACAGCCTGAACACCGAGCAACCTCTTATTCTCGTCAACAACCATCTTGAGCCATAATTCTCCTTCTCCGTAGTAGTGCGCTCTCGAACGGGTTTTTATCATGACGGACTCTACGTTAAAACCTTCTTTTCTCGCTTCAGCCTCGCTCAATCCTACTTTTCCTATCTCCATGTCGTGGAACTTTGTTATTTGAGCGCCTATCGCCCCAGGAAATTCGATGCTACCGCCGCAAACGTTCACACCTGCAACGTATCCCATTTTGTTCGCTACCGGAGCAAGGGGAATCCACGCTTTCTTTCCTGTAACGATGTTTATCGTTTCGGCACAATCTCCAGCGGCGAAGATTTCGTCTATGTTTGTCGTCATGTGTTTATCTACTTCTATTGCTCCCGTTTCTCCAAGTCTGACCCTTAACTGCTTGGCCAGCTCGATGTTTGGTTTCACTCCAACAGCCAAAATCACAAAGTCCGCTTCGTATTCTCCCTTATCGGTTACGACCTTCTCAACTCTATCCTCTCCCTCGAACGCCTCAACCCTCTCGTTAAGCCTTAGATTTACCTTTTTTTCAACCTCCTTTCTTACAACATCTGCAACATCGGCATCGAAGTTTGGCAAGGGATGGCTAAGCATCTCTATAACCGTAACCTTTCTACTGGAAAGCGCTTCAGCCATCTCTAAACCAACGTAGCCAGAACCAACTATGACTATGTTCTCTCCCTTTGCCTTGATTATTCGCTCTGCGTCAGGCGGAAGATCAACCGTAAAGATGTTTTCAAGCCCCACGCCGTCTATGCGAGGGATAAGTGGTGAAGCTCCGGTGGCGAGTACGAGTCTGTCCCAATCGTATCTCCTCTCCTTGCCGTTCTCTTCCACAATTAGGTAGCCGTAACCGGCTTCAACAACCCTAGCGTTTAGATGGAGGTCAATC
>QMZF01000125.1 GCA_003663055.1 Archaeoglobales archaeon
TGAGAACTTCCAGCTAGAAGATGGCAGGGTTAAAATTCCCAAAGTGTTGAGAAAGTACTTGGAACCGATTGAGGCAGCTCCAAAGGAGTTTCTCGAGCCGAAAGCAGTTTTCGAGTAGCTAAAGCTTCCTTCTCCAAAAGTGAATACTAAAAGAAGAAAAGAAATAAATACTGAACAGAATCAAAAGAACTCCTGAATGGAAACCGTCGTCTTCGTCTATCTTTAAACTTGAAAAGAACTTTCTGCGGCATTCTTTCTCCTCTTTAAAGCCCGTAGGTACCGAATCCTATCAATTACACTACCTCTGCTTTGTTATTAATTGTTCCTTTAGAACCATTAATACGTCTACTTATACTCCTCACTCATAACGCAATAACAAAGTCAACCCGGCTTAAATTTGGAAATACTCATCCAATTATTTTGGTGCCTTGTTCATCAAAACAGTTATAACCCCACAATATAAGCGAAAAAATATGATCAAGGTTTACTTTCCTGACGGTCATCTGGAAAAGCCCGTATGGGATGCGCTAATAGAAGCAGGATATAAGCTTGAAAAGAGCAGAAGAGGGTACCTCATAGGTGTTGACCATCCAGAGATAGTCTTTAAGCAGGTAAGGCCGCAAATAATGCCCTTCTATGTTATGATGGGGAGGGGCGACGCGGGCTTTACGGGAGAAGATATTTTGGAAAATGCGAAGCTCAGACACGGTCTCGATAACGTAGTGGTCGTTGAAAGGCTGCCATTTAGACCTACAAAGCTCGTCGTTGCAGTTTCAGAAGAAATATACCCTGACGTGAAAACGATTGATGACTTCAAAGAAGTTGTCGGCGATAAGCCCGTGATGTTCGCTTCCGAGTTTCCAGAATTGGCAAAGCAGTACGCTGAGAAAGTTGGGCTTAATGCAGTTGTCTTTGATCCCATAGGAAAGACAGAGGCTTCTTTGCTTCCACCTCAGCCCGAAGCGGATTTAATTCTCGAGGTTACAGAATTTGGAACGACTTTGAGGGAGAATGGCTGCCGTGTAATTGATGTCGTCAAAGACCCAGTTTACTCCGTTTTCATAGCAAACAGAGAGTCGCACAGAGATGCAAAGAAAAGAAGGCTGATGGATAACCTCATCACAGATGTGAAGGAGGTTCTTGCGTCAAAGAACCTCGTGAGTCTACTTTTCAACGTGCCTGATGAGGAGAACATCCAGCCGATCATAGACTTTTTAACAAAGGAGGGTTTCGATCCAACCGTATCAAGGCTAGCGAAAGGCGGAGTTGCGATGCACATAATCCTTGATAGGGCAAAAGTAAAGTTTCTAAAGCCCGTGCTAAGGGACTTGGGGGCTAAGCGCATCGCCACCGAGCCCGTCATAACCTTTGGAGATTAGAGACTGATTTACTGTCACATTTGCGTGAAACTAACTCTAGTACGTCTAACTTTAACCAGCAAATTGCAGGTATTTTGGTTAAAACGCAAAGGAAGTTGAATACTGAAAGCATGGCAAACGCAGGTGATAGAGGCAGCAGTTCGAATTATCTGATGGATACAATGCCCGCAGCAAGTCCTCCAGCCGTAGCAACGACGTATGTTTTCCCTGTCTGTCTGCCCCCACAGCCAAAAAAAGGAAAGCACGACATAGTTTTGGGGCTGTAAAAATGACCAAGACATTGTGAAAGAAGTAGAAGAAGTAGAATTAAAAAGCAAAACTTCATTACTCCTTAAAGATGACACCAAACTCCGAAATGTCCTTCTCTGTACTCAAAAGCTCCTTAAGTGCTGGAATAAGTTCATCGAGTCCTATTCTTATCTGCCTCGTTGTATCTCTGTCCCTTATCGTTACAGTGTTATCTTCGAAGGTTTGGTGGTCCACGGTAACACAAAATGGCGTCCCTATTTCATCGAACCTCCTGTACCTTCTCCCTATGCTTCCCGAATCATCGTATTCCGTAAAGATTCCTGCTGCTTTCAGCATCACCGTAATTTCCTTCGCTTTTGCCTCGAAATCACCCTTTGATAGCAGAGGCAACACAGCCACTTGCACAGGGGCAACCCATCTCTTCAACCTCAAAACCCTTCTTTCTTCACCATCAACAATATCCTTGTCAAAGGAGTGTTCTAATACCGCAAAGGTTATGCGATCTAGACCAAAGGACGGTTCTATTACGTGCGGAACAACTTTCTCTCCGTGGATTTCCTCCTCAACTTCCTGAATGTCGAAGAACTCCCTGTCAACCCTAACCTTTTCTCCATCGATGTCAAGTTCAACGTAGTCCGCATCTTTAGCTTCAATGCTGGAAAGCATTTCTACAACTTTTTTTGCCTTCTGCCTGAAGGCTGGCCCTATCTTGTTCATCTTTGGAATTATTTTTTTCCTTCTAACCTTAACTGGTTCACTAAAAGGTACGAAAATACTCAAATCTTCGCCACTAAATCGTGAATGGCTGCTTAAGTCGTAATCTCCTCTGTCAGCGATTCCGACTACTTCTATCCACCCGTAACTCGTAAAAGCCTCGGCATCCCAGCAATCGGAAGCGTAATGTGCCCTTTCATCGTCGCGATGCTGCCTGAACCTCAACCTTGCGTCGTCTATGCCTGCCTTAAGCAGAAATCTCCTAGTTTTGCCAATGAAGTATGCAAGAATTTGATTGATTATCACTCCCTTCTCTACTGCTTCTTTTAACGTTAAATCGTATTCATTTCCGTTTTTATCTACAAGCCTTACTCTGTCGTTTGCATACGTATCAAAACCGGGATGTGTTTTCTCCTTTGGGTGCACGAAGAACTCTAGTTCAGCCTGATTGAACTCTCTGAGTCTTATAACTCCTTGCCTTGGACTTATCTCATTTCTGTATGCTCTTCCGATCTGCGCAACTCCAAACGGTAATCTATCTCTAAAGTAGTCTGCAAGCCTCTTGAAAGCTATGAAAATTCCTTGGGCTGTTTCAGGGCGAAGATAGCCTTTTTTCCCCTTTCCAGGCCCTATCTTAGTTTCGAACATTAGGTTAAACGGCTTAGGCTCGTCAAATTCGCCACCACACTCACACTTCAAATCAAAACTTTCTACGATCTCCTTAACGGACTCAATTGTCTCATCCGCCTCTATCCCAAGCTTCTCCTTTATGTAATGATCGGCCCTAAAGACTCTTCCACACTTCTTGCATTCTATCGCCACATCTGTAAAGGATGTAGCATGACCAGAAGCGATAAAGATATCCTCAACACATACCGTTGGCGTGTCTATCTCAACAGCCCTCTCGTTTACCACAAAAAACTCGCGCCACAGGTCTTCTATCCTCCTCCTTAAGCCGTTACCGAGAGGGCCGTAATCTATGAATCCAGCCATTCCACCATATATTTCAAATGATTGCCAGAGGAAGCCCCTCCTGATGAGCGTTTCCATGATTTCGCTCATGCTTGCTCTGCTGATGGTTTACTTTTTAAAAGTTTTTTGCGATAGTGGTAGCTAACAACTAGTAACTGCAAAGTTCAGCGCTAGAGTGTACCACTTTGGCGTTCATCGGCTTTAGCGTTTTTATGCATTATTATGTCATAATCACACCTGAGAATCCTTTGTACATCCATTAATTAGCAAGCAAGATCGTAATTCCTATCGTCTTAAATTCAACAGCATTCCACTCGAACAATCCTTTCATAGTGTATTTATCTGATGTGAGGTTTGCCTTCGCATCTTCTTATTTATAGCGAAGTTCCACAGGAAACAATGGGGTCAAAAATACTGCTCCAAAAAATAGGGACAACCACTTTTACAGTTTTCTCTGTCCACATGCCCAAGTTTTTTTCTCCGTAATTTTGTATGCTATTTTGCGGTTCTTAAAGAGTTATCTAATCCACTTTGATTTATATAAACTTACAATGACTTTCACCAATATTTATTACCGAATTATCTATTTTTAACACCAATTTGAATCGGCAATTATTTAAATCTTATTAAAATTAAATCTAGTTATGCGAGTTTGTATAAGGCCTCTCGGTATCGTAGATGCATCCATCCTTGATTTTCTTCAGGCTTCACTTGCAAAAGTTTTTGGAGAATGTGAGGTTTTACTACCTGGGAAGATACCACAGGAAGCTTACAATCCAATAAGAAATCAGTACAACTCCACAGCAATCCTCGAAAACCTTGAAGCCAAAAAAGGCTGTCAAATTCTCCTTGGCGTAGTCGAAGAAGACATCTATGCCGGAAATCTTAACTTCGTTTTTGGAGAAGCTGAGCTAGGTGGATCAAGAGCGATCATATCCCTTGCAAGGTTGAGGCCGAGCGTCTACGGAATGAAGAACGGAGATCTGCTGAAGCTTAGAGCTCTAAAAGAAGCTATGCATGAAGTGGGTCATGTGCTTGGCTTAACCCATTGCCCCAACCCCAACTGTGTTATGTTCTTCTCAAACTCTATACTCGACACAGATGCAAAGGACTGGAAGTACTGCGATGCTTGCAGGAAGAAACTGCTTGAAAGAGGCATTAAAGTTAGGCTGGATGAATAAAGCTATTTTGAGGAAA
>QMZF01000126.1 GCA_003663055.1 Archaeoglobales archaeon
ATAATGGAGGCTGGAGCAAAGGGCTGCGAAATTGAGATAAGCGGAAAGCTGACGAGCGAGAGGGCAAGAACCGAGAAGTTTCTGGCTGGAACAATGGTGCACACGGGTGAGCCTGCTTACAGCATGGTAAGAAGGGGCTTCGACATAGCCATTAAGAAGCTCGGAGTTCTTGGAGTTACGGTACGCATAATCCCACCGGATGTTGAACTGCCGGATGAGTTTAAAGTTAAAGAAGCTAGGGTTGAAGGCGAGGCTGAAGCCGAGGCTGAAAGCGAAGCTGAAGCAAAAACCGAAGCTAAAGAAGCAGCTGAAGTAGAAGCTGAAAGCAAGGAGGGTGTAGTTAATGAAAATGCGGGAGATAAGGGAGATGAGCAGGGAGGAGAAGCTCAAAAAGCTGAATGAGCTTGAGATTGAGCTAATCAGACTCAGGACGCTCGTGAGGAGTGGTGGAGCTCTCGAAAACCCGGGGCAGGTAAGAGCGATAAAGAGAGACATTGCCCGCTTGAAGTTCGCGCTATGTCAGGAAGGATACAGGGTTTAGCCTTAGTGCTTGCGGACGAGTGGATAGGACTTGAGGTGGAGGTAGTTGAAAGTCCCAATCCCAGCGAGGTTGGGATAAAAGGCATCGTAGTAGATGAGACGATGAACACGCTCCGAATAAAGACTGAAAAAAGCTTAAAAACAGTCGCGAAGAGGAATAGAGTCTTCAGGGTATGGTACAAAGGCAAGAGGCTTAGGGTTAAAGGTGATTTGATAGCTTTCAGGCCAGAAGATAGGATAAAGAGGGGAATCATGCTCATTAAGAAGGCTAAACGATGAAAAAAGATGTGATGAGGTGGACACATGAAAGATGAAGGGAAAGGTAAACGCGTGAGGGATATAGGTATCGACGTTAAACCGCCAGAAAAGGAATGTAACGATAAACACTGCCCCTTCCACGGTAGTTTGCCTGTGAGGGGGCAGATATTCAGAGGTAGAGTGGTTAAGACCTACGAGAAATCGGCGGTAATAGTGAGGGAGTTGCTGAGGTACGTGCCGAAGTACGAAAGGTACCTTAAAAAGAGGAGCAAGCTTCACGCCCACAACCCTCCGTGTATAGATGCAAAGCCGGGGGATATAGTTACAGTTGCGGAGTGCAGGCCGATAAGCAAGACAAAATCTTTTGTAATAGTGGAGAGGATTGCCCATGAAGGGGGTTAAAGCCCGTATACCTCGCTGCCTTCCGACAGGAGCTAGGCTAGTTTGCACGGATAATACGGGAGCGAGAGAACTTGAGATAATCGCGGTGAAGGGTTACAAAGGGGTTAGAAGGCGCTATCCTGCTGCCGGCGTCGGCGACATAGTCGTGGTTTCGGTAAAGAAGGGCACGCCCGAGATAAGGAAGCAAGTGCACTATGCAGTGATAGTGAGACAGCGCAAGGAATACCGCCGACCCGATGGTACTCGCGTTAAGTTTGAGGATAATGCAGCCGTCATAACGGACGACAAGGGCAATCCGAAGGGAACAGAAATAAGAGGAGCTGTAGCTAGAGAAGCTGCTGAACGATTCTCTAAGATTGGCTCCTTGGCAGCAGCGATCCTGTGAGGTGGTAGCATGCCAAAGCAAGTAAGGCAATCCAAGCAACCGAGAAAGCAGAGAAAGTGGCTTTATACAGCAAAACTCCATGAAAGGCACCGCCTGCTTAAGGCTACGCTTTCGAAGGACCTCAGAAAGAAGTACGGAAAGCGCAGCATCAGGATAAGAAAGGGTGACAAGGTTAGAGTAATGAGGGGAAAGTTCGCCGGCCACGAGGGCAGGGTTTTGGAAGTTGACATGAAAAGGTGCATCATAAAGGTTGATGGAGTTACAACAACGAAGGCAGATGGCACGGAAGTAGCCGTGCCTATTCATCCGTCAAACGTCATGATAATCGATTTGAAGGAAATTGACGATGTGAGGAAGAAAATACTCGAGAGGTGAGTAAATGCATCAAAAAAGACTTTCAGCTCCAAAAACGATAAAGATCCCCAGAAAGGTGGACAAGTGGCTAGTCAAGACAGCTCCCGGGCCGCACAACAAAAACGCAGTACCTCTGCTCGTGATAGTCAGAGACTTTCTCGATCTTGCCGATACGGCAAGGGAAGCGAGGAGAATAATCGCGGCTGGAGAAATCCTCGTTGATGGAAGACCGAGGAAGGACTACAAGTTCCCTGTAGGGCTATTCGACGTAATATCGATTCCAAAGCTTGGCAAAAGCTACAGGATGCTCTTCGATGAGAAGGGCAGGTACATCCCAAAAGAAATTGGGGATGACAAGCTCAAGCTGTACAAGATAGTTAACAAGACGATTGTTAAGGGTGGCAAAGTACAGCTCAACCTGTTCGACGGCACGAACATTCTTGCAGATAACAGCTACAAGACAAGAGATAGCGTTCTGCTCGAAATTCCTGAAAAGAAGATCGTTGATCATCTTCGCTTTGAAGAAGGAGCACTCGTCATGATTATCGGCGGGAGTCATGCAGGAGAAATTGGCAGGATAAAGGAGTTTAAGGTAGTCAGGAGTTCCGCTCCTAACCTCGTTACGATTGAAAGTGAAAGGGGAACGCTTACAACCATTGAAGATCACGTCTTCGTTGTTGGTAAAGCTGATGGCAAGCCCGTAATCGATCTGGGGGTCTAAGCTATGGCTATCGAAACGGAAACGATGAAAGAGGCAGAAATGAAGGCAAACCCGATGAGGGAGATATTAATTGACAAGGTAGTTATCAACATAGGCGTTGGAGAGAGTGGAGAAAGGCACAAGAAAGCCTACGAATTGTTGGAACAGCTTACAGGTCAGAAGCCGGCTATAACTTACGCAGAGAAGACGATAAAGAACTTTGGAATCAGAAGGGGCGAGGCTATAGGCGTTAAGGTTACGCTGAGGGGTGAGAAGGCAGTCAAGTTTTTGAAAGATGCGCTGTCTGTAAAGGAGTTCAGGTTAAGCAGGAGGCAGGTTGGCAATGGGGAGTTTTCTTTCGGAATAGCCGAACACATAGATCTGCCGGGCGTTAGCTACGATCCCGATGTTGGTATATTCGGCATGGATGTATGCGTCTCGCTTAGAAGGAGAGGTTACAGAGTTGCGAGGAGAAGAAGAGCAAGGGCAAAGGTTGGTAAGGATCATCGCATAACGAAGGAAGAGACAATTGAGTTTTTGAAAAGCCTTGGCGTAGAGGTGGCATGATGAAGGAGAGAAAGAAGATTTTCGGGCGTGGCGCTAACGAATGCAGAAGATGTGGCAGGAAAGCCGGTTTGATAAGAAAGTACGGTATATACCTTTGCAGGCAGTGTTTTAGGGAAGTAGCCGCTGAACTCGGTTTCAAGAAGTATTGGTGATTTGGTGATAAATATGAGCCTTAGCGATAACCTAGCAAACGCGATGGCAGCTATAAAAAATGCTGAGATGAGCGGAAGGGGAAGATGCGAAATCAGGCCAGCAAGCAAGCTCGTCGGTAACGTGCTCAGAGTGCTCAAGGATTACGGATACATCAAGAGCTTCGAGTACAGAGATGACAAGAGAGGTGGAGCTTTCTTCGTCGAGCTTGCTGGTAGAATAAACGATTGCGGGGCTGTGAGGCCACGCTTTTCAGTAAAGAAAACGGAATACGAGAAATTCGAAAAGAGGTTTTTACCAGCGAGAGACTTTGGGATACTTGTTGTTTCGACTGTTAAGGGTATAATGTCTCAGAAAGAAGCGAGAGAACGTGGTTTGGGAGGAGTTCTACTTGCTTACGTCTACTGAGGTGTTTGCGATGATAGAGCGAACGGTAGAAATCCCAGATGGTGTTGAACTCTGCATCGAGGGCGACGACGTTAGGGGCTATCTCGTTACGGTTAAAGGGCCCAAAGGCGAGAACTCCCGCCTCCTTAAGTTCAGAGATGTCCACATCGCAAAGGAAAATAACAGGGTTAGGATTTATACGGAAAGCGTTAAGTCGAGGCAGAAGGCGATGGTTGGAACGTTTGCAGCCCACGTAAACAATCTGATAAAGGGCGTTACCGAAGGCTTTCAGTATAAGCTCAAAGTTGTTTACTCCCACTTTCCGATAAAGGTTAGAGTTGAGGGTAACGAGGTGATAATTGAGAACTTCCTTGGCGAGAAGTATCCGAGGAGGGCGAAGGTGTGTGGCAGGTGCAGTGTTAGAGTTGAGGGTAATGAAATAATCGTGGAAGGCGTAGATAAGGAAGAATGCGGACAGACTGCAGCAAACCTTGAGCAGGCAACGAGGATTAAAGATCTCGATGTGCGGGTGTTTCAGGATGGTATTTACATAGTTGAGAAACCTTAGGTGGTGATGAACAATGGGAACTGCAAACCTACTGAAGCTCAGGAGAAGACTTAAGGCGAGGAAGCCTGAATTTAGGAGATACGAATCCCACAAGAAACTGAGACTTCGCAATAAAGGATGGAGGAGGCCGAGAGGCAGACACAGCAAGCTGAGGCAAAGGTATGGTGGAAAGTGG
>QMZF01000127.1 GCA_003663055.1 Archaeoglobales archaeon
AAAGAAGTGGGCATAATAAAGGCTTTGATCATTTTCCATATAGGCATCCTGATTTTATCAATTTGTATCCTTCTGTCCATTTTTGTCGCTAGATATGCAGCTCTGGCAACGCCACTCGGTTTATTTCTGATGTTTAAAGGTTATAGGATTGGAAAGGCTAGTTAGTTTAAATTACGATTCGCTTACTAGTTAGTCATCAAACACTAGCCCACAACAGATATGCCATTCTCCCTTCTTACCTTTACAGCATTCTCCACCATCTCTTCGAAGGTGTCGTCGTGACTTATCACGAAGATCTGCCTAAATCCTTCTATTCTCGAAAGCTGAGCAGCAAAATTCCTTCTTCTGTTTTCGTCCATGTTTTGCGTGGGTTCGTCAAAGAAAACCATGTTGACGTTGGAGAGAGTCTTAAGGAGAGCAAGCCTTACGGCAAGAGCTGCACACATCTGTTCACCACCGCTCATTTGTGCAAGCTCGATTTCTCTGCCCATGTATCTCGCTTTTATTCCAAAGTCCTCCGTCCACCTTAGCTCCCAGGAATAGTCATCCATCAGCTCGCAGAATATGCGGTTCGCCTCAACGGAAACAGCTTCGGTATAGGCTTTGGTAATCTCCGGAATTGCGATCTTGAAAATTTCCCTGATATCCTTAATAAAGGCGTACTTTCTGTCCAGCTTTCTTTTTTCTTCCTTGAGAGTTTTTAGCTCTTGCTCCTTTTTGCTTAGCTCCTCCAACTCCCTTTCAACCACAGAAACTTCATTCTCTATCGCTCCAAGTTCTCCTCTCATCTTAGACTCTCTGCTCACAAGATCGGCCAACTTCTCCCTGAGTTTTTCGTGCTCCTCTTTTGAGTAGTCTTTACTTATTTCCGTCAATCTTCCTTTTACCTCAACGTATAAGCCCTTCAGCTTGTTAAGCTCAGCCCTTCTATTCGCAAGTTCTTTCTCAAGCTTTTCCTTTTCAGCAAGCTTTTCTGACAGGCTGAGGTAACGGAGATATTCACTCTTCTTGCTTTCCATAAGCTCTCTGAGAGATGCCAATTCCCTCGTAATCACTTCAACTTTCTTCTCAATTTCTGGGAGCTTTTCCAGCTCTTCTCTAAGCTTGAGGGCTTCCTCTTCCTTAGCCTTTACTCTCTCAACCATCTCCTCTTTTCTGCGCAATTCAGCCCTCAAAGCGGCAAGTTTTTCTGAAGAACCGTCAACTTCCTTCAAATCCCCCAATATTTTCTCCTTCTCACTGAGAGCTCCTTCAAACTTTTCGATTTCTTGTTTAAGCTCCTTTACCAGCTTCTCCTTCTCCTCGATTTCTTGTTTAAGAGCATCAAAGTTTTTAAGCTCGCCCTTAAGCCTGCTTGCAGCTTCCTCAAGCATCCTTTTCTTTTCAAGCGCTTTCTGGGCTTTTTTGAACTTTTCTTCAAGTTCCGCAAGCTTGGATTTTGTTTCCTCCATCTCTGCCAGCACTCTTTCCCTCTCCCCCGCTATCCTGTCACAGCTCTCACGGAGTATGGGGCATAAGCCCTCCTTAACCTGCTCGTACTGCTTTTTTGAAACGTCAAGCTTTGCTTTAAGCATAGACATTGCCTTGAGAAGTTTATCTCTCGCTTCTCCTAAATCTCCGACCTTCTTTAACTTCTCTTCAAGCTCTGAAAGTTTTTCCCTTTTCTTCTCAAGTTCTGCGAGTTTTTTCCTTTTAACTTCGGTCTCACTTCTAAGGGTATCAAGCCTTTCCTGAATTTCCGCCCTTCTTGCAGCGAGAACTTCGAGTTCCTTTAGCCTATCCTTAAGTGCTCTCTCCTTCTCCGCCCTTCTTTCTAGCTCTTCTATTAGCTCTTCTTTCTTTGAAATTTCCTCTATCTGCCTTCTCATCGAATCTATTTCTGCCATTACAGCCTCTAACTTCATTCTGCTCTCAGTCAGAGATGCTTTGAGACTTTCAAGCTCCAATTTTTCAGCTTCAAGCTCCTTAGCCTTCTTTTCTGCTGAAACAAAAGCCTCGTAATTCTGCCTAAGCTCATCGAGCTGCTTCTCCAGCTTTACCATTTCAGCAAGTTCCTTTTCGTATTCTTCCAATGCTTTTTCCATTGCGCCTATCCTTTCAGCCAGCCTTGCTTCTTCGATGGAAAGCCTATCGAACTCTTTCGATAGTTTGTCCATTCTCTCTACCTTCGCTTTTAGCGGTGTTATAACCATCGAAATTTCGTCAAGCTGTCTTTTTATACCATCCCGCCTTTTTTTCAGCTCCTTCAGCTTCTCTTCTGCCTTCTCCTTAACCTCCATGTCTTTAGCGAGGGCTACAAGCCTCTTTTCCAATTCTTGAATCCTATCCCTCAGAAAATTCTCGTACTCTCTGCTTTTTTCATACGCCTTCCTGTAGCTCTGCACGCCTATGAGCGGTGAGAAAATTGAGTCCCTCACACTCGGTTTTTCAAGGAAGTGAGAAACCATCTTGCCCTGCTGAACTCCTATGGCGTTCTCAAATACCGTCTTTGCGTCGGCTTCGAATCCAAAATTTTCAGCCATCCATGCGGCAACTTCAGCATTTCCTTCGGCAATCCTTCCAACCTCGATGTCGTTTACGTAATAAGCTGTTGTTCCACTTCTCTCAATTTTCCTTACAACTTCGTACTCTCTTTCATCATTTCCAATAAGCCTAACCCTGATTTCCCCTTTCTTTTCTCCCCTTCTGATGAAGTCTCCAATTTTATAGGGGAGGCTGTCAAAGAGGACAAATCCTATTGCCTCAAGAACCGTCGTTTTTCCTGCTCCGTTCTCACCGATTATGGCGTTAACACCCTCAGTAAACCTAATCGTTGAATCCGAGTAGCTCTTAACGTTTACGAGCCTTACCTCTCTTATCATAGGCCCTCCTCCAGTCCCAGACCTCTTCACCTTCCTGATCGCCTTCCTGCTCGCTCTCTAGCCTTTCTACCGATTTATCCAAGTTCGGCTCTTTTTGGACTTCTTGTTTCCTTTCTTTTTCCTTCTCCTCTTGTTTTTCTTGTCCTTTCGCTTTCTCTCTTTCTTTTCCAAATTCCCTCTCTTCCTCTTTGCTTTCAAGAATTGATTCCACGAACCTGTCAACGGATTTGATGTCGAATGAAGAGGAAAACACGGACTTCAGCCTGAGAACCTCTTCAGCTATGTCCCCATATCTATAGTTCTGGAGGAGCTGCTCGATCACGCACCTCTCTATATTCTCCCTATCCTCTATTACAGGCTTGAAAATATCGGCAACTTCCCAAGATATCTTCATAACGAGGGGGTCGACTACAGCTTTTACCACTTCCCTTACCTTTTCCTCGTTTACGCTTTTCCTCGTGTCCCTCCTACACGAAATTCCAATGTGTACAACGGGTTTCTTGGAATTAAAATTCTTAAGCTTTCTTTTCAACCCTTCAAGCCCTTCTTCGTCGAGATTGACGTTTAAAATTATGAAGTCCCTCCCCTTGAACTTTACCAGCTTGTATCTCAGCTCGCCATCGTACTCCACGTAAAATATTCCTCTATCAAGGCCATACTCGCTAATTTCACAAGTTTCTATGCTTCCGGGGTTGAATATGAAGTTGCCCTCCACAAAGCTCTTGTGTATATGGCCAAGGGCTACGTAATCGACCTTGCCTTTCAGCCTGTGCAGCCTGCTTGCCGGTATGCAGCCGTATATGTTCATGTAGCCTTCCACGCCCACGTGGGCTGTGAATATCGTGAATCCCCTCTTTTTAATTTTTGGAATGTAGAGTTCAAGTATTCTTTCGGTCATCGAACCGTAGTACTTCATTCCGTAGATTCTTACATCTCCTATATCGATATATGCCCCGCTTTGCCCGTCCCACTCCTCAACGACAATTCCATCCCCGAAAGAAGGTTTCAGGTTTATGAGCAGGTTGTGAGCTGCGAGATAGTCCATCCAGGAGTACGTTTCCCTGAAGTAAGTGGAATCGTGGTTCCCTTCAACTGCTATGACTGGAATACGAGCACTTCTCGCCTTTTCGAGAACCTTAGAGGCTTGAGCCAGCGTTACGGGATCCATCTCGCTCCTCTTGTGGAACAAATCGCCTGCAATCAGGATGAAATCGACTTTTTTCTCAACTGCAAAGTTTACGGCTTTAAGAAAGGCCTGAGCGAAGTCTAAAGCCCTCTCTTCACTGCCATACTGCCTGTATCCCAGATGAATGTCGGCCATGTGAACGAACTTCAACACAAAGATAGTCTCACCAACAAGTTATCACACTTTCGACTGGTGTGAAAGTGATAGAATTTGGCAAAGCAATAAAAAGCTACTGATGCTTATCTAGGATGTCCTTAAGGTAGATCTTGTACTTGCCAAGCTTCCCACCATAGTTCCCGGCCGATAGCTTTACAACGCCATCAACCCTGCTTGCAACGTCCATGCAGATGTACATGGCTTTTTCAACTGCTTCAACGCTTACTCCGTTGATCACTATTTCGGGAATTGCCTTAACGCCCTCTGGA
>QMZF01000128.1 GCA_003663055.1 Archaeoglobales archaeon
TCCATCAGCATTTCAGCAGTCTCGTTCACGTGAGCAATTTTATAAACCTGCTCTTTACTTGAAACGTGAACTATGAGGGGATTTCTTGCTGACCTGCCCTTTGCCTCGAATATTTTCTTCACAGCCTTTTCGTTCAAAGCATCAGCTCCTAAGCCGTAAACGGTCTCAGTGGGGAATGCAACAAGGCCCCCCCTCTTTATAATTTCTGCTGCCTTTTCTATTTTCTCTCTCTCGGGTCTATCGGGATCAACCTTTATTATTATCATTAGATAAACCTCAACTAAGTAAAGAATTTAAGATATACGTAGCAGTGGGAGTCATGGATGTAGTAATCCTCATGGGCTCAAAGTCGGATCTTGACTTTGCAAAAAAGATTGGGAAAGTTCTAGAGGATTTCAACGTGGAGTTCTGCTACAGAATCGCTTCAGCACACAAAACCCCTGAAAAGGTTCTGGAGATCGTGAGAGAGTACAGTGAAGCTGTCTTTATAACAGTTGCAGGTAGAAGTAATGCACTCAGTGGATTCGTTGACGCAAACACGTTAAATCCGGTGATTGCCTGCCCCCCTTACAGCGAGAAGTTCGCTGGCTTAGATATTCTTTCGTCTTTACGGATGCCCTCAGGAGTCGCACCCCTTGTCGTGCTTGAGCCAGAAAACGCAGCCATTGCAGCCGTAAAAATACTTGCAATGAAGAATGCTGAGCTAAGAAAGAAAATTTCAGAGTACCAGACCAAAAAGAGGATGGAGATAGAGGAGGCAGACTCCAGCCTTTGCTAGTACTCTATATACTCACCGCATATTAGACACCTCAGTCTTCCGTTCTTTGGCAAAGTAGGCAGCATTGCCAAGTTCTGCACCTTCTCATTTCAGACAAGCAAGTCTCCGTACTTTTTTACGTAGTTTACGAGTCCGCCCTCCCTAAGTATTCGTATCATCACGTCAGGGATTGGCTTAGCCTTAAGGCTTATCCCTTTTGTCAAGTTTTTAACTTCGCCAGTAGATAAGTTCACCTCGAGTTCATCCCCCTCATCGATTCCGTCGGTGTCAACGATGAGGAGTGGAAGGCCAACGTTTATTGCATTTCTGTAAAATATGCGGGCAAAGGATTTGGCAAGTACTGCGGAAACCCCGGCGAGCCTTATGACTATGGGTGCGTGCTCCCTGCTGCTTCCACATCCAAAGTTCTTTCCCGCTACGATGAAGTCTCCCTGTTTTACGTTCTTTGCAAATTCCGGGTTTGCATCTTCCATCACGTGCTTCGCAAGCTCTGGCAGGTTGCTCCGCAGGTGGTAATATCTGCCCGGCGTTATGTGGTCCGTTGATATATCGTCGCCGAACTTCCAAGCCTTGCCCTTAAGAATCATAATTCCCGCAATGCATACGCGTACTAAAAGCTTACGAGTGTAGATACCAGCCCGAATTCGAAACGTTTTTACCCGATTTCCGTCAGGTTCGCGTCTGCAGATAGACGAGTAATTACAGCTCGACTGCAACTTCGATTTCTTCTAGCGCCCTTCTTGGTCTTGCTAAGTGGAACGGCCCCAGCTGGAAAAAGACCCTCTGCACGGTTATGCCTTTCGAAAAAGCTCGGCATTACAATTTCATCCATTTATGAGCATTTGTTTGAGCTGGGGAAAGAGGGTTCGTTAGGCATACGGTTGATGGAAGAAGGAAGATGCACAGGCTGACGGAGAAGGGAGAAAAGCTGCTTGAGTTATTGTGCCGAAAGTGAGCAGAATTTACCTTCCAGCCGAATAAGGCGTTTTGAAATGAGAGCCTACTTTTTTCAGATTCCTAATAACCATTGTTATACTACTCAAGTAGTGTAAAACGTCTTACTTGACTGCAATTTAGCCTATTATATTATTAAAGCTCAGCATGCAGCTGAGCATGCTGTTCAGCATCTTTGAGCTTACCTCAATAAATTCCATTCAACTTAAGCTTCAACCTTTTATTGAATGTTATGGGAAGAATCGCTCTTCATACAGGCAATTTCACGCTAAGCTCGATAAAAGAATCTACGTATGGAGTATTTTCTCCATCCTTTCGACAAATTCAAATGCAACGTTCAGAGCCTCTCTGGCTTCCTCTTCGGTTGCAAAATACGTCACGTCGTATTGATCCTCATGCCTCAACTCTCTGAGTCTATCAAGTAAATCGACCCATTCCCTTTCAAGCCTTCCAGTTTTTACGTACTTCTCCTCCAAGTATCTGGAGATGCAGTAATGACTCTTTTCCCTCCAACCGTCCTTAAACAGAATTGCCCTTGCAGCGTGAAACATTGCCAAGTAGGATGTTATCAAGCAGCTATCGTATGATCCGGAATTGAGATTTCTTTCAGCCTCGTAAAGCCATTTCTCAGCCTTTTTCATGCTGCTCTCGGCTTTATCCTTCGAAGGTGTTATCCTCCGTAAAAGTCCCCTCCTCAGGCAATCCTCGAAATCATTCAATTCCTTCACCCCAGATCACTACAGAGTGCTTCAGTTCACAGTAGAAGACGAAATCGTCTTTCTTCAATCTCTCCAGCCTTTCCGGTGTGAGAACGAGTATATGCACTCTCTTTCCAAGTTCATCTGATAGCTCCCTTTCAACCCTTGCGATCTCCTTTTCACCCGGATGCTTAGATACCTTAATCCAGACATCAACATCGCTGTCTTCCTTGTTTTTTCCGGAAGCGAAGCTTCCGTAAAATCCCAAACTCTCCATCCAGTCCTTTTTGTGTTTCATTAGGATTTCGTGGAGTGTAGCGGTGTTGATGAAGGCCTTTAGGGTTCTCGTTATGGCAGTATCCTTAACAGCATACTTTCTACCCTCTCTTCTCAGCAATCCCTCTCCTTCGAGGGTTCTGAGGAATTGAGAAACAAAGCCCTTGCTCAGATTTAGTTCTCTTGCCAGTTCCTCAACACTCACCTTCTCCTTTTCGAGTGCATGCTTGAGTGTGTCGAATCTTTCCCTCGTTGCAAACAGCTTCCAGATGTTCATGATACATGAACTTCTCGTTCATGATTTATGAACCTTTTGTTCACAGAACATGAACGTTCAGTCTAGAATTTGGAAGATGGCTGAAAGCTTTGAGGAAGTGAAGTAATTGATTCACAACCTCTTTCTTGAAACAGGCCATTATCCAGTTCTTGAAGTCATTAAATTAGCCACCTAGTTTTCAGCAGTCCAAGCTTCGACAGAACAAGCACTACTGGTAGTACCTTCGTCGAGTTTTTGCTCTGTTCAAGCGCTTCATTTATGATCCTTCTTAGTTTCGGTGTCACCCAAACTTCCATAATCTCGTAGCCGTTATGGCGAATGAATTTTCTTTCCGGCTCTCCAGCAAAAATCCCTGCTATTTTGTCCAAGCTTTTTCAATCTGTTCCGCTTTCTTCCTTCTTTTTTGGACTGCTCTTGTGCGCCATTCGGATATGGCCGTTTAGGGCGGCCATACTATCGAACTTTCTGATAATCCCCTCAGCAAAACATATCCGACAGAGGTACTTCCTGCCCTGGTTTTGTTCTTTTGGCCTGGGCAGCCTGAGAACATGTTGTTCTGTGGATTTTCCCATATCGATGGGATAGCTGCTGTGGTAGCAATTGTAATACCTACTCATATATCTTTTTTTCGGAAGTAGAGCGATCTCATGCTATATTGAAAGCTGAAGGTGTAAAAACTAAATTTCTGACGCCGGGGGTGGGATTTGAACCCACGCGCCCTTGCGGGCAGGGGATCTCGAATCCCCCGCAGTAGCCTGGCTCTGCAACCCCGGCTTATGAGCAATTATCAGTAGTCGCTGAGTGCATTTTTAAACTTTATTCTCAGCCACGAGTTTCAGAGTTTTCTTGTTTTTCATCTAGCAGTGGGTACAATTGAATGTGTTGCGGTCATACGTGAGAATGCCTGATTGCTCCCAGCACCAAGACAGAAGGCAAAGCGCCTGTTCATCTTCAACTTTCGTACCAACTATATAGATCGTCAGGAACGTTGACAAACAGCTATTATAGTACCTGTATGAATGCTACTGGACCGGCATAGATGATCGGTGCAAACAGCGGCGCTTCCAAGTTGTAGTGGTGCTGTTTCGTTTGCTGAGAACACCGCTATAAACACCGAGAATACGTATACAAATATATATATAAAAACGATGGCACAAAACTCGCTCGGCTTGAATCCAAGAATTTTGCTCACTGTGAATATCCCCAGCCAGAGCAGGAACTGGGCAAGGTACCATCCTGCATTAGTAGCAAAGTGCTCTGTGAGCTTTGCATAGTCCTCGGGAGTGAAGCTCCATTTGAGGATACACTGCCAATGGGTTCAGCGTTGATCCAGAGAAGTACGCTGCTTAGCCATGAAAATCCACACTGCCCACCAGTCCTCATTCTCCTTGGTTTAAACAATCGAAGTTCAAAGACTATTCAGATCCTTCATTTCCTTTAGTAACTCAAGAACACCGTCAAAAGTATACTCTTTTGGCATTACAGA
>QMZF01000129.1 GCA_003663055.1 Archaeoglobales archaeon
AGGCTAAGCGAAGCAACCCCTCAATCTGGTCGGTTACATAGCAGAAACTCCTCGTTTGCTTGCCGTCACCAAAAATTGTCAGTGGCTCGTTATTCAAAGCCTGTTTAATAAATCTTGGAATCACTCTACCATAGACACCATCGGCTCTCATCCTTGGGCCATACGTGTTGAAAATCCTAGCAATTCTAACATCGAGCTTGTGTTGTCTCATGTATGCCATGCACATTGCCTCTCCAGCTCTTTTCGATTCGTCGTAGCAGCCTCTCACTCCAATGGGGTTCACGTTCCCGTTGTACGTTTCGGGAGTCGGAACCACTTCGGGATTACCGTAAACTTCGCTGGTTGATGTAAAAAGGAATCTTGCCTTATGTTTCTTCGCTATGCCTAAAGCAATCCACGTACCAAGCGTATTTGCCTTTAAAATCTGTATAGGAAACTTGTCAAATTCCAGCGGAGAAGCTCTCGAAGCTAGATGCATGACCACGTCAATTTTCTCGTCAAAGTATATAGGCTGAGAAATATCGTGTTTAACGAACTTAAAATTCTCTTGATCCAATAAATGGGTGATGTTGCTCTCCAAGCCACTTGCAAGGTTATCCAAGCATATCACTCTAGCGCTCTGACTAACAAGCACGTCGCAAAGCCATGAGCCTAGGAAGCCCGCACCTCCAGTAACGAGTACGGTTTGGTCTTCAAAGCTCACATCTCCAAGATTCTTTAGAATCTCATTCATCCCCTCTTGAATCACGTTCTCTTTCATCTTAACACCTGGCGGAGTTGGATTTGTAATTCCTGTAGTTTCAATTTTTAAAGCATGCTCTCATCTCTATCTTTTCCAGACTCGAACAACACACTCTATTCCATCGACCTTATGAACTCCCTTATTTCTCCTCCCACTTCTTCATCTTCCACTGCAAGTTCAATGTTCGCCTTCAGCCAGTCCACCTTATTTCCTATGTCGTATCTCCTACCCTTAAACAAATAGGCGTACATTCTCTCCCTGGTGTTCAAAATTCTCATCGCATCCGTAAGCTGTATCTCTCCTCCTTTTCCGGGCTTTGTTTCCTTGATACATTCAAAAATTTCCGGTGTTAGGATGTACCTGCCCAGAATTGCGAGGTTTGAAGGAGCTTCATCGACGCTTGGTTTCTCAACTAAATCTTCTATCAGATAAACGGAATCTTCAAGCTCCTTACATGCTACGACGCCGTAGAGGCTGACTTTTTCTATGGGCACCTCCTCAACCGCAACAATCGATGTTTTGTATCTACTGTATATCTGGATCAGTTCTCTCGTGCAGGGGGGGAAGGTAATGGTATCTCCAAGCAGCAGAGCGAAGGGCTCATCATCAACAAAGGATTCGGCATACCTAACAGCATCACCCAATCCTTTCTGCTCCTTCTGCCTGACAAAAAATATGTCCACCTCCTCCAAAATTCTGTCGAGCTCGCTTACGTAGTGATTTGGTTTTGGCACGTCGCTTCTATCAAAATGGTCCTCTATTGCCCTCTTACCCTTTCCAGTTATGATTAGGATATCTTTAATCCCGGAATGGTAAGCTTCCTCTACAACGTACTGAATTACGGGCTTATGCACCACAGGCACCATTTCCTTAGGCTGCGCTTTGGTTATGGGAAGCATCCTCGTTCCATAGCCCGCTGCAGGAATTACGGCCTTCTTAACTTTCACTAATCTCACCTCTACCTAACCTCTTTTTATTAACTCTATCGAAATCAGTTCTGACACGATAAACTTTATGTCAGGTGTAACTTTGTATAACCAAAAATATAACACTTTTTACCAGCATACTCCTTCATATATCGCTGCTTCTCTTGCTTTTTCCACCCTTCTGCCATCTATCACGATCTTGCCTTTGTAATCTAGCTGTTCGAATTCTTTCCACTCGGTAACGATTAACACCGCATCGGCATTGAGAACCTCATTTGGCGTTTCGGCGTATCTAATCTGGGGGAAAAGTTGCTTAAAGTTGTCCATAGCTTTAGGATCGTAGGCCAGTATTTCTGCTTGCTCTTTCAGCAACTCCTCAACTATTGGGATCGCTCTGCTTTCCCTTATGTCATCGGTATCCGGCTTGAAGGCTAAGCCTAAAACACCGACTTTTTTACCCCTTAGGTTAGGGATGTGCTTTTTCAAAAGCTCTATCAACCTCATAGGCTGCCCCTCGTTCACGTCCATCACGGCTTTCAGCAGTTTTGGTTCTTCGCCCACATCTCTGGCCTTTGCAATCAAAGCTTTGACATCTTTAGGAAAACAAGAACCACCAAATCCTATGCCAGCTCTGAAAAATGCTGGATTTATCCTGTGGTCCAGCCCAACTCCCTTAAACACCTCGTAAGCATCTATACCAAGTTTTTTGCAGATGTTACCTATTTCGTTTGCAAAGCTAATCTTTGTAGCAAGGAAGGCGTTGCTTGCGTATTTGATCATTTCAGCCGTTTTTATGTCGGTAACAAGCTTGGGGCAATTGAATGGAGAGTAAAGCATCTCAAGGACTTCTCTCGTTTTGTCATCCTTTACACCGATTACTATCCTGTCTGGATTGAAGAAGTCATCTACTGCACTACCCTCCCTTAAAAATTCAGGGTTCATTGCTAGACCAAAATCTTCAAATGCTCTTTTACCGGATTCCTTCTCGATAAGCGGTTTTACAACTTCTTCTGTTGTTCCTGGTACGACTGTACTCTTAACGACGACCGTGTGGAAGCCATCCTTTCTCTTTAGCATTTTTCCGATCTCCCTGGCTGCGGACTCAACAAAGCTAAGATCGATAGATCCGTCATCCTTCGACGGCGTCCCGACGCAGATAAAAGTGATATCCGTGTCTAGAATACCCTCGTAGTTGTTTGTGGCCTTGTATTTGTCCCTATTTTTGTTCATCAGTTCTTCAAGTCCTTTTTCGAATATAGGGGGTTTTGCAGAGTTTATCGCCTTGATTTTGTTCTCGTCGACATCAATAAAGGTGACATCATTGCCCAGTTCAGCGAAACCAACGCCAGTGGTTACGCCAACGTAACCTGAGCCAACTATGGATATTTTCATTGTGGGCTGGAAGAAGTAGCTTTATAAATTAATTTCGATGATTTGTTCACTTTTTGCATGGAAAGAACCAGCAAATTTGCGTTGCAATTTCACACAACTTTTCACAAAAAGAATTATAAGTTTTGGAGAAAACAAATTAGCGTGCAAGGTGTCGTACTTGCAGCCGGTGAAGGCACAAGAATGCGCCCGCTGACCTATACAAGGCCAAAGGTCATGCTGCCGGTGGCGAACAAACCGATTCTCGAACACCTCATAATCGAATTGAAGAAAGCTGGCTTCGAAGAGGTCGTGCTGGTGGTTGGATACAGGGATGAGACGATAAGGCAACATTTTGGCGATGGAAATAGCCTGGGTATCGATATTAAGTACGTCACCCAGAGAAAGCAGCTTGGGACAGCAAATGCGCTTAAATCAGCCTCACATCTGCTTGAAGATGAGTTCTTAATGCTGAACGGAGATGCAATAGTAAACAGTGAAGATATAAAAAAGGTTATCTCGGGCAAATCGATGGTTTTGGCCGTTAAAGAGGTAGAAAACCCGCAGGATTTTGGAGTCGTAGAAATCAAGGACGGCAGAGTTGTAAGAATCGTTGAAAAACCAGAAAAACCACCAACGAATTTAATCAACGCGGGAGTTTACCGCTTTACAAAGGATATACTCGAATTCGTCGAAAAAACGCCTATATCGAGAAGGGGGGAGTACGAAATAACGGACTCGATTCAGCTTGCAATTAATGCGGGCCTCGAGTTTAAGGCTGTAAAAATAGACGAATGGATTGATGTGGGCTATCCATGGGATTTGCTGAAGGCCAATAAGGAGATGCTGACTAAAATTGGAGAAGGCAGAATAGAAGGGGAAGTTGAAGAAGGGGCCGTGATAAAGGGAAACGTTGTGGTTGGCGAGGGAAGCGTTGTCAGGGCTGGCTCTTACATCATCGGGCCGACAATAATAGGCAAAAACTGCGTAATAGGGCCAAACTGCTTTATAAGGCCGTACACGTCCATAGGCGACAACTGCCACGTCGGTAATGCTGTTGAAATAAAGAACTCCATAATCATGTCGAACACAAAAGTTCCACATCTCAACTACGTTGGCGATTCAATCGTTGGCGAGAACTGCAACTTCGGGGCGGGAACAAAAATTGCAAATCTGAGGCTCGATGGCAGGGAAATCTATGTAAGCGTTAAAGGAAAGAAGATTCCGACTGGAAGGCGTAAGTTCGGGGCTGTAGTTGGAGACAACGTGAAGACGGGAATAAACGTTTCGATTAACGTTGGCACGCTTATAGGGAACGACGTGTTTATAGCTCCACACGTAAAGGTTGAGGGTTGTATTGAGCCTTTTACGAGGGTGTTTTGAAATGATAGG
>QMZF01000130.1 GCA_003663055.1 Archaeoglobales archaeon
CCCTATGCTCTCATCCGATTCAGATGGAAAACCGCACATGAGGCAGCGGCTCCAATAGCAACCCTTCGTTTTGAGAATTACGGTAAGGCACTTAACGATCTTTCCGTGAAACCTCTCATTTTCGATCCAAGCCTTTGCCTCTACCACATTCTCCACCTTCCTAGTATCCTCAGCTTTTTTCCGTAGTAGAGGCCAACGAACAGGCCTGCTAAGTGAGCGGAATGCGCTATTCTGTCCGGAACTGGGAGCAGAAGCAAATCAATTGCGGCAAACAGAAGTATCATCTGCCTTATACCCATCGGAATCGGAAGGAAGAGAAGCATAACCCTTATTTCAGGTGCAATTATTGCAAGGCATCCCATTACCCCATATATCGCTCCCGACGCTCCCAAGGCAGCTATTCCAGGATTCGTTGCGTACGCAAAGGCCAGATATCCCAGACTTCCAGCAACACCTGAAAGTAAGAAAACTCTGAGGTACGTTGAGCTGCCAACCCTTCTTTCGAGTTCTCCACCAAAGAACAGCAGAACTAACATGTTGAAGAGGTAATGTTCGAAACCCCCGTGGAAAAATATGTTTGTTACAAGCTGCCACAGGAAAAGGGGATTCGATGCTATCCAATCGGGATGCAGAATCATCAGCCATCTAAAGTCTGGAAATATGATCGACAAGAAGAACGCTATCGTGCAAATTCCAATAATTAGATTGTTGTAGCCGTAGGCTGCAATTCCTGTTCTTGGGATGGATGCCCTTGGAATAGAAATGCTGAACCTTCTCTTCTTCTTTACCTTTACTGGTACGTTCCAGTAGTCCTCCTTTAATCCGGGACAATCGTGAGATTCCGGCAACCTGTGCTCCGAACAGAAAGTACCGCCGCAATAGCTGCAGGTGTATGGCATCCACTCCTCCCTTCCGCAATACTCGCAACGCCTCACTTTGCTCGCTTTATTTTAGCGGGTATTAATTATTTTCTCCCATGGGTTTCTCAACCCCTATAATTATATGGCAGAATTACATCACTTGGTGCATGTTTCAAGCCAAAGGTATAGCAATTGACATCGATGGAACTATAACCTACAGGGATCGGAGCTTGAACTGCAAGGCTGTTGAAGCTCTTAGGAAGGTAAAAATTCCCATCGTTCTCGCAACCGGCAACATATCCTGCTTCGCAAGAACCGCTGCAAAGCTGATAGGTGTGTCGGACATAGTTATCTGCGAGAACGGAGGCGTCGTTCGGTTTAGCTATGACGGCGATGACATCGTGCTGGGAGATATAAGCAAATGCCTCAGAGCAGCTGAAGTTCTAAGTAAGCACTTTGAGATCGAGTTTCTTGATGCCGAATACAGAAAGTCTGAGGTCTGCCTTCGTAGAAATTTTCCCATCAAAGAAGCTAGGCGAATTCTCGAAAATGCTGGACTTGACGTTAAAATAGTCGATTCAGGGTTTGCATATCACATAATGGATGCAAGCGTCAGCAAGGGAAAAGCGTTGGAATACATAGCGAGAGAGCTCGGAATTACTGCAAAAGACTTCGCCGCAATAGGCGATTCTGAAAACGATGTGGACTTGATCAAAGCCGCTGGTTTGGGCATTGCTGTGGGGGACGCTGACCTAAAGCTCAAAATGGAGGCAGATGTCGTTGTTTCAAAGAAAAATGGCGATGGAGTTGTTGAAGCTCTTGAGTTTTTGGGCTTAGTCTAAGCTTTTTTAAAAACGTTCGAGAAAGTCACCAACAATTTCGATAATAAAAGTCAGGAAAGGTATTATAAAGTTAGCTTCAAATTTTGGCCAACCGAAAAATTCAAATACTTTTGAATATATATTCATAACGTGAGAGCGAGATGTAGGTATGGAAGAGGTAGGATGCAAAGAATGCGGCGAGCTGGACGGCAAAGACGCTGGCGAAGATGGCGACGCCAATGGATTATACCTTACTCGCCTGTCCGAGAAGTTGTACCACGTTACTCGACTGCGATAGAGTTGCATGAAATCGATCCAAAGGTTGCAAAAATACTAGCATTGCTCCCACAGCGTGACTGCGGAGCCTGTGGATATGAAACTTGCTATGATCTTGCAGTTGCGATAGCAGAGGGAAGAGAAAGACCCGATGCCTGTAAAACTGCTGGAAAGAGGGTGGGTAAGGATATTGAGAGGATATTAAAAGAATCTTAAGGAGGTGATTATAAATGCCGAGGTATCCGGGTTTTGGGCCCTGGAGTCATCTCCCACCTTGGGAAAGACCGGGCTGGAGGTTTGGAAGAGGTAGAGGTAGGGGTTGGTGCTGGTGGTACTACTACGCGGGCATGCCAAACGTACCGGATGTACCAAGTATGCCGGGTATGAGTAAAGAGGAGGAAATCAGACTGCTGGAGGAGGAAGCAGCATTCCTAGAGGAGAGACTAAGAGAGATTAGGAGAAGACTTGATGAGTTGAAGCGCTAGTTTTAGGGTTATTTTTTAGCCTTTGATTTTTTAGTTCATTCTCGAAGAGCCTTCATGACGTCGTGTTTTGTTATAATTCCGAGTATTCTTCCATCTTCTTCGACTAGGAGAGCTTGATTAGTTAGCAGAATCTTTGAAATGGATTCCAGTTTTTCGTCTGGAGAAACCACTGGAAACGGAGCTTCCATGCACTCCTTAACCTTCATGTTCGCAGCTTCAACACCCCTTTCGAGTATCAGTCTCACAACGGAACTCTCACTTATGCTGCCCAAAACTCTTTTTCCATCGATTACGGGCATTTGAGATATCCCGTGCTCCATCATTAGTTTTATTGCCTCTCTTAACGAAGTTTCGGGAGTAACGGACATTACAGGAGAATGCATTATGCTTTTGGCGTTAACACTCTTTCCCTCCAACTCTTCTAAAACCTCAAATATTTTTTTGACTAAAGAAAGCTTTGGATCTATGTCACCCGACTCTATTCTTGCAATTAATGGTTGGCTAACACCTACAAGCTCGGCTAACTTCTTTTGTGTTACTCCAAGCTTTTTTCTCCTCCTTTTTATCTCCTCTATTTCGAAGAACATTAAATCTTATTTGGTTGCGGTAACATATATTATTGTATTTTTCTCTCTTACTTTTCATTATCTATTTCTAAAAATCTTATTAATAAAAAATATAAAATTAATATCGAAACAAAACTGATAAGCCTGATTTACTTAAATCCTCAGAATGACTAAACGTACTGGTAATTCTTGAGCAGAGCGAAAAATAAACTGGCCTTCTGTATACAAAACGTAGTCCAGGCAAATCTTTTTTAAACATTTCTTCTTTCCCTGCAACTTAATGCTGCTTAAACTCATTGCAAGCATGGTTATTGTCTTTATTGCTGCAGTGATCTTTGTAAATTCGATAGAGTACGTGGGTTGCAGGTTTAGGCTGGGAAGTTCCTTTGTTGGAGCCACGTTATCCCCCCTTTTCACGTCACTTCCAGAACTCACGGTCTTTTTAGTTGCGATATTTTCGGGACTTAGTAGCGGAGAAGAAATAGGAATTGGAACGGTCTTTGGTCAGCCATTTATGGCTTCGAGCCTCTCCTACGGACTTGTTGGTCTGTCGGCTCTTGTAGGTTACACTCTTGGTAGGAGGAAGAGTAGCAGTCTTGAAGTTGACAGATCGCTCATACTTCCATACGTTTTCATAACAGTTCTTTTTCCACTAACGGTTTTACCTGCTTTTATTAGCTATCGACGTATCTTTGGATTCTTCTTCCTTGCTGCCTTCGTATTCTACATGTGGATGATGTACGAAAGAAGGGAAGCTGATCTCATAGAGAGCGCTGAACCGCCATACTTATGCAAGATAGCTCCCTTTCCCTTGGCTGTAGCCCTTATTCAACTTGCCGTTTCCATTGTTCTCCTTTACTACGGATCAAAGGGTCTGGTTTCATCAGTTGATGATATTTCGAGATCGATTGGAATAAGCCCCCTCGGGCTCGCACTCGTAGTCATTCCTGCCGCAACGGCTATTCCTGAAACTGCAAGCGCTTTGATATGGGGGTACAGGGGGAGAGACACCCTTTGTCTCGGTTCCCTCGTTGGGGAGAAGATACTTTACTCAACGTTTTATCCAGGATTTGCGATGCTTATTACCACATGGCAGCTCGACATTCATGCGTATTTGAGTGTAGTCACGACCACCGTGGTTTCGCTCCTTTTGCTCTACTTCATATCAAAGGAGAGGGTGCCTTGGTACTGGTTGTGTAGTGGCCTCCTATTTTTTGTAGGTTATGCAATCCTTATATTTATTCTACATATTTAATTATTGATCCTCATATAGATCATTCTCCCGTAAAATTCCAAAGACATTCATAACTCTTTTATCTCTTAACATACGCAATGTACTCGTCCATGCTAAAGTTTTTACTTTAAAACTGCTCCGGTTACGCTATCGGTGTGTTAGTGCTTAGTCCCCAAAAAAGA
>QMZF01000131.1 GCA_003663055.1 Archaeoglobales archaeon
CTTGTAAATCTTGACGTTTTTACCTGTGGAGACACGAAGAAAGCTGAAAAGGCTTTTGAGCTTTTTATCAAACGATTTAAACCGAAATCCTACAGACACTACGTTTTAGATCGGGGTTAAAAATGATGGAAAGAATACGCAGACAGATTCTACAAGCTCTCGATGGAGAGATGTCTGTTTACAGGCTCATAGACTCCCAAGATGCCAGTTTACGAGAGTTCTTCGACCTACTGCAAGCAATGGAGAGGGAGGGACTGATATCCGTAAAGGAGGGAAAGGTTTCGCTAACCGAGAGGGGTAAAAAGCTCAAGGAAGAGCTTTGCGCAATTAGCGTTGATGTAAGATGCAAGTGTTGCAGAGGGACAGGATACGTCGTCGATTTTGCAGAAACGTTAAGGAGGTACGAGGAGATAGCAAGGGAGAGGCCGGAAGCGATAGAAGTTTACGACCAAGGTTTCATGGCTACAAAGGACGTTATGCGAAGGGTAGAGTTCGTCTATGAAAGGGGCGATCTTGCAACGAACATCTTCGTCGTGGGCGATGATGACCTTTTCAGCATTGCCGCATCGCTTACGGGCATTCCAAAAAAGATCACAGTTGTTGAAATCGACGAAAGGCTCGTGAACTTCATAAATAAAACAGCCGATAAGCACGGACTCAACATAGAAGCGGTTGTTTACGACGTGCAACAAGCTTTTCCAGAAGAATACAGAAAGAAATACGATGTTTTCGTTACAGACCCAGTTGAAACCCTTCCAGGCCTGAAGCTCTTTCTATCGAGGGGTGTTTCCACTTTAAAAGGCCCGGGCTGTTCTGGCTACTTTGGCATTACAACACTCGAAGCTTCCCGTAAAAAGTGGTACGAGATACAAAGGATGATCTACGATATGGGTTTCATTATTACCGATTTAAGGAGGAAGTTCAGCGTTTATCCTCCTGAAGATAAGAACTTTTTCCGTTTTCAGGAAAAGCTGCCCATAGTTAGGAAACTTCAAGCCAAGGTTGACTGGAACTGGTATACTTCGACGCTCTTTAGGATAGAGGCAGTCGTTGAACCAAAACCAATTGTGGAAGGAGAGATGATAATAGACGAAAAGGTTTACAAAGATGATGAGAGTTGGGCAACTCCATATTGAGGTGGTAAGGAATGCAGGAGAGAATTATCACTGGTAAGGATATTGCTGAAAGGCTAAAAAGTGTGAAGCACAAAATTGCGGTTGCGAGTGGGAAAGGTGGGGTTGGAAAGTCGACAGTTACAGCCTTACTTGCCGTTCACTATGCGAGAAAGGGGTACAACGTTGGCATATTTGATGCCGACTTCCTTGGCCCGAGCATTCCAAAGCTTTTCGGCATTGAGGATAAGGCACAGGAATTGACCATACACGACTCAGGCATAACTCCCGTTTACAGTGACAGATACGGTATCAAAATCCTCTCCATTCAATTCATGCTCCCAAGCAGGGAATCTCCAGTGATATGGAGGGGTTTAGCCGTGAACACGGCAATGAGAAGCTTCCTAGGAAGCGTTGATTGGGGAGACATCGACTATCTGCTCTTCGACATGCCTCCTGGCACAGGCGATGCAATTCTTACAGTGATGGACTTCGTCGACCTCGACGGGCTGATAATGGTCACGATTCCCCAGGATTTGAGTGCCATGATAGTGGAAAAGGCTATAAACATGGCTAAAAAGATGGATACCGAAGTGCTGGGCTTGGTTGAAAACATGAGCTATTTTGAATGTCCAAAATGCGGCGAGAAATTCTACCTCTTTGGAGAGAGGAAGGGCGCGGAACTGGCAAGGAAGTACGGAATAGACTACATAGCCGAGATACCCATTGATTTGGAGCTTGCCGATTACGCAGAAAGAGGAAGAATAGAGGACTACGAAGTCGATTACTTTGAATACTTCTACTTCTAATTTTAAATTTTAACTGGCGGTTTTAGTTAGCTGTTTTAATTACACGATAGCTTAACGTTCAGCTTTTAGCACTCTTGCGGCAACGAGTGCTGAGGGGTAGAGCGCAACTAGGGATAGAAGGTATGCGATAACAGCGTATGCTTCGAAGGGTGAACCGGCAGCTATTCTTGTAATAAGCCCGGCGGGACTGAGCGGAGAGGAGAAGAAGAGAGGCACCATTGCTATAACCGCGAGAGAGAACACAAGCTGCGCCCTCTCCCTATCGCCCGTAAGAATTGCGATGCAAGCGACACATATGAACATTGCAGAAGTTGCAATAGCCAGCAGTGCAACGAGCAACGGATTGTGCATTTCCACTCCATTTAGAATGAGGAGTACCATCCAAGTTGGTGTTAGGGCTAAGGAAAGGAGAATCGCTGCAATAATTTTGCCAGTGATGATGCCAGTAGGTGTGAGCGGAGAAGCGAGAAGAACCAGAGCAGTTTTTGATTCAACCTCCTCCGTAACCAAATCTATAAACATACCAGCAACCGTAGCAGCGGTTGTTAGCATCAAAAGGGGTACAAGTACGACGTATATCAGCTTAAACGGAACAGATGCCCCTTCCGGAACGTTAATGCTTTCCAAATCCGTAGAGTAGATTTTAAGTTCCAATTCGCTAGGAATTCCCCTCATTTCTCTAAGCCTCTTTTCGTATTCTACAAATTTCTCTTTAAGAAATATGGAGGCCTGTATGGCCTTAATTTCCTCTTTAGGAAGGTAAACTCTAACAAAATTGGTTGAATTGACGTTCTCTTTAGGAAGCCACACCAGTGCATCAATTTTCCCACTCTTAAAGTCCTCCATACCCCTCTGAATTGAATCGTACTTCACAGGCTTGAGCACACTTTCAAGAATTGGTGCATCGCCTACAAAACCTACTTTGGCTTCTCCACCAACTCCAGCGTATGAAGGGTTGTAGAGGACAAGGAGGCCGAAAGTGAGAACGGAAGCAAACATGGCAACGAATAGCTGAAGGCCGATAGCCATTAGGAACGTCCTCTCCTTTGCAACGCTCCTTAAGTCTTTCATGGCTATTGCGAGAATTTGGCTTAACAGCTTACGCAAGCAGCATCACCACCGTAAGGTTGTAAATGAAGTGGGTTATCGATGCAATTGAAAGGGCGAACACTGGCTTTGAGCGGAAGAGGGTGAAAAGCAGTACGGTTGATATATGAAGAGCTAGAGGGAAGAGGAAGAATTGAGCAAGCAGTAACGTGTTGTACTGCGTTGCAACGTTTAACAGGACTATGAGTTTTTCTCCCGCAAAAAAGCCGAGACCGCATGCAATTGCGGAAGCGTAAGGCGAGAGCTTTCGCCATCCGGCAGCGAGAAGGATTGAAGCCTTAAAAGATTCCTCCACGACTGCGACAACACCTATAAACACTGGGATGGAATAATCCGGTGGGAGAACAAAGAGAACGGATAGAAGCATAAACTCCACCATAAAAACAAAGGGTATTGCAGCCATTGCAGCAAAAAAAGCACACCACTCCCTTGTTATTAGACGGGACAAAGTCATAACTATTTTTTCAGGAATGCTCTTTGAAGAATGGGCTATCTCCGGCGTTAGCGATTTTGCTGCCATTAAATAAAGCACAACTGCCATAGCGTAGAACTGAAACGTGGCAAAGAGGTAGTCTCTGATGCTCACTTCCTCCCCCTCAAAGCTTGCAAGCATGAGAGTAATAGGCGACACCTTGCTAACGGGAATCGTGCCGGCGAAAATTGCAGGAATAAATACGTAGGCCGTAACGATAAGGGATGTTGAAATTACGAAGAACGTCATTTCCTTATAACTCCTTGCGTTTACAGCGAAAAACGCCTGAAGGGCTGCAAAGAAAAGAATTATTGGAAGCACGTAGACTATGGCAATTAGGCTTTTTCCCAACAAAACAGAAACTGCAAAGACTGAGAGTACCGATATAATAAAATAGGGCAGAAACTTTCCGAGTAAGATGGATATGGGTAAGATCGGAGTTGAAAGTAACACATCGAGTTTCTTAGCCGTTTTGTCCTCGATGAGAGAGGATGAAAAAACCTGTATCGCGAAATAAGATGGAAGTATGAAGAGAAACGCATAAACGAGCTTACCTAAGAGGTTTGGTGGAGAAAAATTTCGAGGAGTGACGCACTCTTCCTGAACACCAACAACCCTCCCTATCCTTTCGCCAACTTCTGACTTTTCTGGTTGTGCTGCAGGAGTCCGTACAGGCTTCACTTCCCCACCTATCTTCTTTTTTTCCTCACTCACTTTCCCTTTCTCTTTCACTTCTTTGACGCCGATCTGGTAGCCTACTTCCCTCTTAACGTACTCCACCGATATGAAGACTGGGAACGCTTTGCTTCCGTATTTCTTGTAAAGTTCCTCTTCGAATAGCCTCTGAATCGCAGCCCTAAGTTCGTCCGCAGCTGCTAGGGAATTGTCTGAACTTCTGGCTATAATGA
>QMZF01000132.1 GCA_003663055.1 Archaeoglobales archaeon
CAGAGAAGGCTGCTGGGATGGTGTTATTGATGCAAGCAGAGCTCTGTTTCACATAAGCGGAGAGTACTTTGCTCAGGAGGCAAAGCTAACGAAGTACAGGAGGGCAAGGAAGTAGGCCATGAAGGCCGTAATTCTTGCAGCGGGAAGGGGGACGAGGTTAGGTGGAGTAGTCAAGCCTCTTCTCAAGGTTGCTGGAAGGGAGATACTTAGCAGAACGATACTACTTCTACTTCCCTATGTTGATGAGTTCGTAATAGTCGCCCATAGCGATAAAATAGCAGAATACATGGAGAAAAATTGGAAGGGGAGAGTAAAGTACACGATTGTTCACAATCCAGCACCAGAAAGAGGCAACGGATATTCCTTCTTCCTTGCTTGCAAATACCTAAAGGGAATTCTGAGCCAAAGCGAGAAATTTATCCTCGTAATGGGCGACCACGTTTACTCGAAGGAGTTCATTGAAAGAGCGGTCGAAGGTGAAGGATTGATATGCGACTGCAATCCAAAATACATCAACGTTGATGAGGCGACGAAGGTAAAGTGTTGCAATGGGAGAGTTGAGAATATTGGGAAGAATCTTAAAAGCTTCGATTGTATCGATACAGGCTTTTTTGTACTAACACCTGAAATCTTCAGTGTTGCAGAAGAGGTGGTTGGGGAAAAAGAGGTTGTAATCCTTTCAGAGATAGTAGGAAGGGCTAAGCTGAAAGTATCGCACGTTTCCGGGCAGTTTTGGGTGGACATCGATACTAAGGAAGAGCTTAGGAAGGCCAAGAAGCACCTCCTAAGGCTTAGCGTTAAGGGCTACGGCGATGGCTTTGTTGCGAGAAATTTTAACAGACGGCTATCGCTGCAAATCTCGGAGAGAATAGTCGATTTTGCCAATCCAAATCAATTAACGATCCTCACGTTTTTATTTGGAATTTTCTCAGCTTTTGTAGCCCTAGTAAATACCCCTCTCGGTGGAATCCTCTATCAGATAAGCTCCATCCTCGATGGCATAGATGGGGAGGTTGCGAGGGCTTCACTTAAAACGAGCAGGTTTGGTGCATGGCTTGATTCTATCCTTGACCGCTACGTCGACTTTGCTTTCCTAGTAGCTCTCGCTATTGTGAGCAAAGCGTGGCTTATATCTCTTTTTGCCCTCATCGGCTTGGTTATGGTTAGCTATTCAACCGAGAGGTACAAAGCAGCATACTTTGAGGATGTATACAAGAAAATACCTGTTATGAAGTATTTGCCAGGAAAGAGGGACGAAAGAATATTTACAATTATGATATTCTGTTTGCTTGGCTACATAACTGAGTTACTCTGGTTGCTTGCCATAATTACGAATGCAAGAGTACTTGCTACAATGCTTGTAGTGTGGAAGTACGAAAGAGATAAGAGGTAAATTAACGATAAATTCTCCTTTCGATTCTATCGATTTTCTCCTCAAGAGAGTTCATGTAAACGTTTAGCTTTGCCTCAATTCTACTTTCAAGGTCGTCAGCGTTGATGGCTATGGTTCTCTTTGTACTCTCGAATTCCTCCATAACTCTCTGCATTCTTAGTTCTATACTTATTATCAAAATTCCGAGGGAGAGTGTCAGCAGAAAAGCGAAGAATATGACGGCAGCATCGACGTTATCGTAGAGGGAAAGCCACTTGTACGTTAGCATAACCGCAGAAAAGGTCATTATTGCCGTAAGGGCGATATCTTCTTTCAGCATTCAGACCACCGGTAAATTGGTTGATGTAATACTATATATGCTTTTTGAATAATATTCGGTATCTGGAAATCTAATCAAGCTGGTAGGATTGAAGCAAAACGTCAGCGTTTAGCTTGCCAAGAACCTTCGTAACTCCACTTCTTACATCGTTTATCGCAACATGGGCTGGGGCAAAGAGCTTCGGATCGATTTTATAGAAGTCGTAATCTGCGTTACGGAAAATCTCGTAAAAAGGCTTTCCGTAATCCGATGCCTCGCATGAAGCTATAGCGTTGAGTTCTTCGCTGTAGCCATCGACAACGAGATAAACGCTGCCGTAGTAAAGCAGACTGTCGTTTGTTGCGCCCATAGCTTTCAGATTGTCTTCAAGTACTGGAGCAATCGGGCACCTTCCTACGGCACTCAAGACCTTTTTGACATCGTAACCGAGTTCAGCCATCTTGTATAATGCCATCTCGATTATCCTGCCCGATATCTGAACGCTACCGACTATTGAGGCTGTTGGGGCTATGAGCGCGTACACGTCTTCCGGCTCAACGTCACACTCCCTCGCTATGTATTCGATTACTTTCTCGTTGGGCAATTTGTCCGATTCAAGGGTAATTACTGCATATTCAGCGTCGTCTTCATAATCGAGGAGTTCGTACGTTTTCTTTGGTTTTAGGGCGAGAGCCCTTGCAGGCCCGCTACCTATTGCGAAGTAATCGTTGACTTTTATCTGCCAACCAGCTTTCTGACAGCCGAGACAGGCGAGAGCAGGATGGTCTGTACTCTCTTTTATGAAAGTAAGTGGAACATCTTTAATTGTATCGATATAAACATCAACGTCGGCGAGCCCACCCATACACACTTGGGTGTAGAGTATGCCGGCATTATAACCGCCAGGAACGTTAACACCGCAGTCTATAATCGTGGCACCGTTATCGAGGGTTTCGATGTTTATTTTGTATTCCTCCTCGTAATCCTCTTCGTAATCGAGAATTTCCTCTATGAGATTGAACGCAAGCTCGTTTACACTTATCATTTGACCACCGTTTGATGGCAGGTATGGAGGTACTTCAATGTTGTGTTTTATTGACACTCAGACAGCCGAAAAACATTTTTAAATTTCACCTGCTATGCCCGGCTATGAAAGCTGTACTTTCCTACTCCGGCGGATTGGATACAACCGTGTGCATTCCACTGCTCAGAGAGAAGTACGGGTTCGATGAAGTTGTAACTGTTACAGTTGACATAGGTCAGCCCGTAGAAGAGGTAAAGAGAGCTGAAGAGAGGGGAAAGAAGTATGCTGATAGGCATTACACCATCAACGCGAAGGAAGAATTTGTTCAACTTCTTTTCAAGCTTATTAAGGCTAACGGAGATTATGAGGGCTACGTTCTCGGCACAGCCCTTGCAAGACCGCTTATAGCTGAGAAGGTCGTGGAGGTTGCAAAGAAGGAGAATGCGGATGCAATAGTCCATGGATGTACTGGCAAGGGCAACGACCAGCTCCGCTTCGACAACATCTTTTACCAGCACGGATTCAGGGTTATAGCTCCAATGAGGGAACTCAATCTAACGAGGGAGTGGGAGATGGAATATGCAAAACAACACGGCATAGAAGTGCCTGTAACGAAGGAGAAGCCCTACAGCGTTGACGAAAACCTGTGGAGCAGGAGTATAGAGGGCGGAAAACTCGAAAATCCATCTTTCGAGCCTCCCGAAGAAATTTACGAGTGGACAACGAATCCTGAAAACGCTCCAGATAAGCCCGAAATTATAGAAATTCAGTTTGAGCAGGGAATTCCAGTAGCAGTCAATGGTGAAAGACTTTCTGGCTTCGAACTCATAAGGAGATTGAACGAGATCGCTGGAAAGCACGGAATTGGAAGGACGGACATGATGGAGGATAGGGTTCTCGGTTTGAAAGCGAGGGAAAACTACGAGCATCCAGCAGCAACTATTTTGATTACTGCACATCGCGACCTTGAAAAGCTCGTACTCAGCAGGAGGGAGCTCAAGTTCAAGAAGTACGTTGAAGAGGAGTGGGCCGAACTCGTTTACTATGGGTTAACCAACGACCCGCTTTTTGACGCTCTGAACGCATTCATCGATGAAACGCAGAAAAGGGTTACGGGCTGGGTAAGGTTAAAGATGTTTAAGGGCAGCGTCATACCCGTAGCAAGGTATTCTGAGTTCGCCCTCTACAGCGAAGAACTCGTTTCCTTCGACACAACTGCCATAGATCAGAGACATGCCGAGGGTTATTCGAGATTTCATGGCTTACAGGGAAGGATTTACAGGAAAATAATGAAAGATTAGCATGCCTGCATTCAGCTTGTTTTTCACGGACTGGGAGGGGCCGTGGGTTACGAACGATTTTGCGTACGAAGTAGCTTCGCAGCTCTTTTCTTCAGCCTTCTTCGAAAGGTTGAGCCAGTACGACGACTATTTAGCATACGTGGCAAAGCTACCTGGCTACAATGCTGGAAATGCTCTTCGCCTTCTCGCTCCATTCCTCGTAGCTGCCGGAGTATCATCGAATGAGATAAAAGAGCTCTCAAAACCTGCCTATGTTCGTGATGCAGAAAAAGCGATGAAGTACCTTGTAGGAGAGGGCTTTAAAGCTGTTGTAATCTCTACTGCATACAAGCAATTTCTAGAAGTAAGCG
>QMZF01000133.1 GCA_003663055.1 Archaeoglobales archaeon
CTGCAGTTACTTCTGGAACATAAGCTACACCAAGTATTCAAGTTCTTGGACTCTAACAAACTTTAACTATAATGGAACGCGTATAACATTACTTTTGCCAAAACAGGAGCAAAACATGAATTTTATAGCCTAGGAGACATAAACTATACAGCAGAGAAAATTAGTACTACGTGCCACGGAGCTGGAAAAACAAAGGATGCATACGTTGTACTCAGCAGTAACGATGATCCCGGAGGTAGCTGGGGTGAACAAGATGAGCACAGAGAGTTTATGAATCTGCAGTTTTTGTCACTCGGATAGGGATTACAGTATAAACATAAACATAGAATCCGAACCACCTAGAAACGTATCGCGATCTAGCTTAGGTAACCATAAGGTTATTAAAGTTGCTCAACTGATTCTCGAATTGTTGATATAAAAATAAATAATAAAAAATAAAAAAACAAGAAATCAACCATCAACAAGCTTGTGCGCGTCAAGCCAAAGCACTAGCTCGACCTTATCGTTTATCTTATCTTTTATTATAGCCTTTGCGTATTCACCTAACTCCGTTGCATCTTCAAGCTGGTCGGGCAGGACGTCATCTTATGCCATTCTCACTTTCTAGGTTAAGATTTTACTTTTCCAAGCAAAGTTACGATCGTTCTCTTCCTGTAACCGTTTCTGTATTCCTTTCCTCCTTCGTATCTCTTTCCACAATAGCTTTCGACAAGCATCTCGTTTATTTCTTCGAGAATGTGCTTTAACAACATTCTTGCTATTTCCAGAACTACGAAGACAAGAGTTGTTAGCGAAATCTTTTTATCGTATTCTAGGTCAAGTCATTGCTGGTATTTCGACTTTTAGCGTTGGCACAAGGGGCGGGATTGAATTCCTGCCCTTAAAAATTTCCACCTTTGTTGTTACACCACCAAAAATTTTAAAATTAATATTTTTAAAGTTTTTAAAATATCTCCTCGTAAAATCTTTTTATCATTTTCTGATCCATTAAAAGTTCTTTTTGCTGAAGAACACTTCTCTCAAGTTTCTTTAGAGTGGCGTGAAGAGCAAATTCTACACCCCAACTTTCACCAGTAACGAAGAAAGTTCCTTTATCGCTTGTGAGCTTTATTCTTACGTGTATCAAAGGCAAACCTCTGAAGTTCTCTTTATGTCTCTTTATGTAAACAAAGAGCACAGATTCACCAAGAAAATCCCTGAACTTTCGCATGAACTTTTCAAGATCCTCAACAATTGCTGTTCTGTCGAAATAGTCGAGGTGTACGTCTTTGGTTATGAGCTGAACCTCATACTCTGCCGGAGCTTTCTTTCTCACCAAGCTCTCCAAAATGTCTTTCTTTATTACAATACCTTCAGGGATGCTATCTTTTGCTACAACTATGCTCGAAATCTTATTCTCGATCATGAGGTCTATAACCTTGGCAATGCTATCGCTTCTACTAGCAGTAACGACGGGGTAGCTCATAATACTCTGTACCATAACCGAAAGGGATCTGTCGGTTTCGCCGCTCCCTCCTCCAAACCTCGCCTCCCTTTTGGGCGATATTACCCTATCGATTATATCTTTGCCCGTTATTATACCAACTACCCGGTGAGAGTCGTCAACAACTACAAGGCGGTCTATTCCGTGGTTTCTCATGGTTGCAAGAGCTTTTGCAGCAGTTTCGTATTCATTTATGGTCACCACTTCGGGATTCATGACCTCTCTAGCCTTAACACCTTCAAACTCAGGCTTTACGAGCTCAAGAAAGTCGTTGATGTAGATCGCGCCATACCTACCATTCATACGAACAAGAACGAATGGCGTCGAATCTTCAACAAAACGCCTTGCAACCCTTTCAACGCTCAGCTCATCAACGCTCAGTATACCGGTCTTAATTACAAAATTCTTTATCTTGGTTTCATGGGGATTTACCATTAAGCAGCCACGCATTAAGTCTTTTTCTCTAATAACTCCAATGACGTTCCCATTCTCTTGAACGAGAATAGCACTTGCCTTATCAGGTTCGAGTTTTTCGAGCATGGGAACGATTTTTGATATAGTTTCGTTCGCATCCACAACTTCATAGTCTTCTCTTATTAGCGATTTTAACATCTCAACTTCACTCATACAATCACCTCCAATAGAAATGATAACTTAAAAGCCAATTTTAAAGAACCTGATCGAACTCAACGTAATCTTCGGGAAGCTCCTCCTGGCATGCCTCATCAAGAACTTTTTCATCGATATAGATTGGCACGGCAAGCCTCACGGCTATGGCTATGCTATCGCTCGGCCTCGCGTCTATCTCTATTTCGTGGTCGTTCTGCCTAAGTATGAGCCTCGCATAGAACGTGTTATCTACGAGGTCGTCTATGATAACCCTCTCAACTCTTGCACTCAACCTGTTTATCACCTCAACGAGCAAGTCGTGGGTCATGGGACGGGGAGGAATTTGGTTCCTGAGAGCAGAATGGATTGCCATTGCTTCGGCAAACCCGATATATATGGGAAGTATTCTTCCGTCCTCTGACCTCAAAACAACTACCGGCGAAAGTCCGAGAACACTGGGGGCAGCATAAACACCAAACACTTCTGCGACGAGTTCCATATCCATAAAATGTCTGGTCGATACAATATTAATACTTTGCTGTGACTGAGATTCTGCGGTCTTTTGGCACGAAATTTCTTATAGTTCTCCCATTTCCCCTCCCGCAGCCGATGAAAAAGTCCCTCCATTTGAGTATTACGTATCCAGTAACGTGAGAAGGGATATTGCTGCCACTCATCCATCGCACCGCATCTTCATCGCCAACCTCAACGACATTCTTCTTTGCTAAAGGGCCAATCAGAAAGCTACCATCGATAGATGGTCTGAAACCATCCTTCTCAAGAGTCCCAATGTATATTCCACGATGACCCTCAATCTCAAGCTCACAGCTTTTGAAAGCATAAACTCTCCCCTTTCCCTTTACTTCAATCTCGAAGTTTATTTTCTCTATTCCGAAGTGCTTTTTTAGACATTCGAGAACTTTAGCCTTCAAACTTTCACAATCTTCGCCACAAAGAACCCCTCGGTGTCGTTGTCCTGGGGGTGAATGCGCAGACATTTTTTCACCTCGCTATTAAACTCCTTACCATCGAAGCTTGTAAAAGGCTTGTGCCTCTCTACAGGCAAGCTTATCTCTTCCAGCTCCGCGTTCGTGTTCGCGAGCAGATGGTCTACAACTTCCTCGTTTTCAGCCGGGTCGAGGCTACACGTCGAATAGACGAGTATACCTCCCGGCTTTAGGGCTGAATAGGCAGCCATTATGAGACCCTTCTGAAGCTTGGAAAGAGCATAAACATCCCTAAGTCTCCACAGCTTCAGATATTTGTAGTTCTTCCTAATCATCCCCGTATTGCTGCACGGAGCATCGAGCAGAACGGCATCAAACCTGTTTTCGTACTTTTTAAACGTTCTGCCATCTTTCATCGTAACCCTTGCGATTAGAACCCCGCAACGCTGAAGGTTTGAAATAAGGATGTTTATTCTGCTTATTTTTACGTCGTTTGCAATTATGCAGCCCTCGTTTTCCATGTACTGAGCTATTTGCGTGGTTTTTGCCCCTGGGGCAGCAGCCATATCGAGGACAAGCGTTCCGGGTTCAGGGTTGAGAACAACCGGAGGAATCATAGAAGATGCTTCCTGAGAGAATATCAGGCCGAGTTGGTGCTCTATGGTGTTTCCTATGCCCTCAACTTCAGTCTCCAGAAAGAAGCCCTCTTTACACCATGGAACTGGCTGAAGTTCGTACTTCTCTGAAAGAAGATTCGTTATGTCTTCGTACTTTCCCTTTAGGGTATTAACGCGAATGCTCGGCCTGAGCGGTTTGTTCATGTACTCGCAGAATTCCCGAGAGTCATCGATAAGCTTATAGCGTTCTGCGAACTCTGGATTGATCCCGCGAAAATCGATCATCGTTGAAGGTTAGCGTTCTGCTTTATTTTGGTTTTGGCGTACTCAAGCAAAATGCTGGGTATGGGATTTAAAAAATCGGATGGTTTTACACCGGTTTCTGCACAAAGTAACCTCTCTTAAACTCAGTTTTTCCCCTTTCCAGCTCAACGATAACACTCGTATCAAAGCTTATCTTCATGGAATACTCCTAATCTTCTGAATCTATCTCTCGAATCTTTCTTTATTTTTGTCATAACTTCTTCGAAGTTTTTGGGCAGAAAGTTTGTTATACCTTCAAGTTTCTTATTACAACCTTATCGCCCTCAACAGACACCTCTACCCTATCTCCTTCTTTAGTTCCAACACGGATATCTTTTGGTATAGTTATCTGGGAATTTCTCTTCGTCGCTCCGTCTTTGCAC
>QMZF01000134.1 GCA_003663055.1 Archaeoglobales archaeon
GAGGTACATCAAGGACATTGCTGCAGAAGAACCCAATTGTTCAGAGGTTAGAGAGAATGAAAGATTGGATTCTTGAAGTTAGAAATCTTTTATCAGTTAACTCAGCTAGCTTGCGGAAAAGTGGATAGGAAGTAAGGATGATATTGTCACTTAATGATGAAATTGCCAAGCTAATCGAGAAGTTGAGTGTGGTAATTAGAATCAAGTATAAACTTCTGAAGTTCTGAAAGGCACCTTATAACGAAGTCTGCCTGTTCTGCAAAACTTTCGTTCTTCTCGTTAAGCAATAAAGCCGTTTTTGTTCCAGCGAGCTTTCCAGCAACCACGTCGAAGATGTAGTCTCCTACCGTTATCGCCTCATATGGTCTGGCACTCACAACTCTCAAAGCCAGCTTTATAGGCTCTGGAGATGGCTTCGGAGGGGCATCATCCCTCGTTATTACGAAGTCAAGGCTTAGATCAAACCTACTGGCAACGATTTCCACGCTCTCTCTGCAATTTCTCGTCACTATGCCTTTCTTACAACCCGCCCCCTCTATAATTTCAAGAATCTCTCTTGCGTACGGCATCAGCTTTGCCCTTCTAGCAGCCCTGATCTCGTACTTTTTTAAAATCTCTAACTTTTCCTCCTTTCTGCTATCCTTCATTATGCTCTCGAGAATGTACCTCCCTTTTATTCCAAGTTCTTCACGTATTTTTTCAAATGGAAGGTTAAACTCCACGAGCGTGCCATCCATATCAAATATGTACGTTCGGAACACTTTGAAGTTACATTCTGCAGGTATTTAACGCTATGCTACTTGGATCAATTCTACTATTTTCATAAAAATCTTTGCAAGAAGGGTTTCTTATTCGTCAAATCGAGATGAACCGTCTCTCGTTTCTGTTCTCAAAAGAAACCTTGCGTAGGGATTTCTATCCGTAAAGTTTTTGTTTTACGAAATCTACTTTCTGGCATGAAGCTTAGACTTTCCGTGCTTTTCCTCGCAGCACTCTTCATTCTCGCCATTCCTGCTAATGCTCAGTTTGTTAACGAGAGTAAAGTAACTATCAAAGCTGTTGCTGTTAGAAGCGGCGCAGAACCGCAAGGAGCAGTTATAAACATAACCGTCATAGTAACTCCCGGCAATGGTAAAGTCTTCGTTTCCACAATACCGTACACGGAAATAGACATGCAGGGTAGCGCGCAGCTTGCAGCTCTAACAGCCTGCGATTTGCTTGGTGTAGACTTCATGTGTCACGACTTCTTTTACATAATTGAGGCGGACGCACCGATCGTTGGCGGGCCATCGGCTGGTGGTGTAATGTGTGTTGCGACGATTGCTGCCCTCAAGAATCTCAGCATAAAAAACGATGTTTTCATGACCGGGATGATCTATCCAGACGGTTTTATAGGGCCCGTTGGAGGCATACCCTACAAGCTTGAAGCAGCAGCGAACAACGGAGCAAAATACTTCTTAATACCTAAAGGCCAAAGAGTTGTGTACGTTCAGGAGAAAAAAGAGGAGAGGATAGGCCCTTTTATACGTATATCGATTGTTACAAAGCCAGTTGACGTTGTGGAGTACGGGAAGCAACTCGGCGTGGATGTTGTTGAAGTTGAAACCGTAGAACAGGCTTTGGCCTACTACACAGGCTATACGATCGAGAAACCAAAGCTTACGTTCAACCTTACAAAGTACTCCAACATCATGCTGAGGCTTGCCGACAAGATGAAGGGCGATGCAACGAGTCTTTTTGAGCAGGTTAAGAAGATAGCAAAGGATGACGAAATTGAGAGGATTCAGAAGATTATTGATGAGGCTGAGGAAAACTATAAGGAGGGGAATTACTATACCTCAACCAGCAAGTACTTCGTTGCAAAAATAGAGATGCGATACCTTCTTTACAAACATACGATTACGAACGATGAGGAGTTAAGCGATGAGTTCGATAGAATTGAAAAAGACATCGAAAACCTCGAGGAATACCTGAAAAACTCGAATAGTATAGGAGTCGAATCTTTCCAACTCTACGGTGCTGCTGAAGAAAGGGTCTCGCTTGCTGAGGAATACCTTAAGAAAGCGGAGATGTCAACGAACAGGGATAAGGCACTCGAATACCTTGCGTATGCTAGGGAGAGGGTTGAGAGTGCGAGGGTCTGGTTGTCGCTCCTATCTACGATAAAGGAAGACGTGCCCATCGGTAGGGATGAGTTAAAAAGACGTTCCCAGCTATACCTTAGTCAAGCAGAATCCATGATAGTTTACGCCAAGACGATAGGTGGACAACCGGATTTAATCGACGAAGCAAGCGATGATGTCACTGTTGCAAAAACTCAGCTTGATGAGGGGATGTATTGTGGGGCGGCGATCTCTTCGATGGAAGCTATAACAAAGGCAAGCCTCTCAATTGAACTCATAGGCGTGGAGTATACAAGGGCGGGCAGGGGACTAATCGAAGCGAAGGTTGAAACAGCAAAGAAGTCCGCTGAATCAGCAATATCAGAATTGGAGCAGTTTGTGACGCCTATTCTGCCTGTTGCTTACTATGAATTCGCCAAAACAAACGAAGAGACGATAGCAAAACTCGCATACTACAAGCTCTCGGAGAGGATAGCCAAGCTTATAGGTGTTGTTGCAAAATCCTATGCGGAAAAAGAGCTTGTAGAGGTCGAACATCCGCCCTTACCAGCACATCATACAACGTCTTTGCCGAGGGTTTATGAAGTTCCGGCCTTTCAAGCCATTGCGGCGTTAGCGGCAATTACTGCCGGCGCAGTTTTCAGAAGGGTGAAGAAATGAGAGTGATAGGTGTTCTTCACCTCCAGCCCCTTCCCGGTTCTCCTCTCTATACGTCCTTCGATGGGGTAGTGGAGGCAGCCTTACGGGATGCCAAGATGCTTGAAGAGGGAGGGGTTGACGCGATAATAGTGGAGAACTACGGTGATAAGCCATTTTTGCCTGAAGTGGGCAAAGAGACCGTTGCAGCAATGACAGCGATAGCCCTTGAAATCAAAAGAGAGGTAGGTATACCAATTGGAATAAATGTACTGAGAAACGATGCTATAGCAGCCTTAGCAATAGCTAAAGCCGTAAAAGCAGACTTCGTTAGGATTAACCAGCTGTTTTTCTCTTCGATCTCACCGGAAGGATTGCTTGAAGGTAGGGCTGGAGAGGTTATGAGGTATAAAAAAGCCATAGATTGCAAAGCGAAGGTATTCGCTGACGTTTCTGTAAAGCATGCCCATCACATTGCGACGCTTGAAGAGTACTTGGATAATCTAGAGAGAAGTCTAGCCGATGCTGTAATCGTTACGGGAACGGCAACGGGTAAGCCCGTAGACTTGGAAGAACTTGCGAGGGTGAGGAGGAGTTGTTCATTGCCAGTTTATGCGGGGAGTGGTGTTACTGCAGATAACGTTGCAGAACTACTAAGGCATGCGGACGGAGTAATTGTTGGAACGTACTTCAAAAAGGATGGCAAAGTAGACATTGAGAGGGTTAAAAAACTCGTTAACGCTGCGTTGAAACATGGAGCTGAAAGGTAAAAAAGCCAGTATTGAAAAAGTTTGTGAAGAATAGATAATATGAAGAAAATTAGTCGGTCGTTTCTTTCAAAGATGGGGATGAGGTTTTAGTTGCAGGATTTGTAAAATTCAAGCCTTTGATGTGCAAAGCGTAGAAATCCTCGAAAGGGAAAAACAACAAAAAATCAACTGAAGTTTCCTAAAATTATTTCCCCCATCGAACCACCTCCAGCAGTAACCAAAAACTCTTTCAGTGAGCTTTCTCAGAAAAGCCTGACAGGAGTCTCCAGCTATGTGGTCTTTTGCAATTATACCAATCTACAAACTCCAAACTCCTTTTCAAAGTATCTCATCTTGGCCTCCAGCGTGCATAGAACCTCTCTATCTTTCCATTCGTTTGTGGATGGTTCACTATATGCTCAATACCATTCTCAGGAATTTTTCAAACCTTGAGATTCCTTTAGCTTTCCTTTCTGCTGAGGCATGGAACTGAGTTCCGTCAGTACGGATTCAGCCATAATTGTTCATCGCTTAAAACTCGTATGGCATCATTGCATTGGATGCGTCATCTAAATAAGCCATTATCCATTCTATTTGTCTTCCCTTTCTTAGCTTGGGAATCTCTGTGTCTATGTATTGCTTTAGATATTTATCCTTCTTGTTGAGATTCCTTCAATCTCTGCTATTATCTTTGAGTTCCCTTCTCTTCTCCTGATTATCCATTTTATCGCCTTCTCGTCAAGTTTCACAAAGGTTTTGGAGTGGGA
>QMZF01000135.1 GCA_003663055.1 Archaeoglobales archaeon
GGACTTCTACTTCTTGCACACAGGATATTTCAGGCGAACAAGGATGTACCTTGGAAGACCTCTCACAACTGCTCTTCTGTAATAGTATTTGCAGTACCACCGTGGATCAGTGTTAGCGATGTAATAAATGGCTTCATCGATAAAGTAAAGACGTGTGTATATACTCAGAACGCCTGTGCGGTGTTTTTTAGGGGGATAGTTGTGCCCCCAATACTTCGAAGCTTCGGAGAGATGGTTAAGATGGAAGTAGTCGATGAAATCGAAGCGTTGAACTTGGCGAAAAAGTTTGGCCTCGTTATTGCAGAGATAACTGGACGTAAGGGCATAGTCGGCGCTCTTGCTGGCATTGGGTACTACGATAAAGGTTTAGAATGCGCTGCCATATCGAACGACAAGGCTATGGAGAAAGTGAGGTTCAGATGTATAGAAAAAGAGTGTGAAGAATGCTAATTTATGGAGACTACCTTAGTTTATTCTACCTCTATCCCCTTCAACCACGGCATCATCTTCCTCAATTCTTTTCCTACCTTTTCTATTGGGTGATTCTTCTCCATTTCAAGCAACTTGTTGAAGACGGGTCTCGCAGCTTGGTTTTCGAGTATCCATTCCCTTGCGAATTCTCCTGTCTGTATCTCCTTCAGTATTTTTCTCATTTCTTCTCTTACACTCTCGTTGATTATTCTCTTCCCCCTCGTCATTCCGCCGTACTTTGCTGTATCGCTTACCGAGTACCACATTGCATATATCCCGCCCTCGTATATCAGATCGACTATAAGCTTGAGCTCATGCAACGCTTCGAAGTAAGCAACCTCGGGCTGGTAGCCTGCTTCAACGAGTATCTCAAAAGTGGCTTTGATTAGCTCCGCAACCCCTCCGCATAGGTCAACTTGCTCTCCAAAAAGGTCGGTTTCCGTTTCTTCCTTAAACGTAGTCTCTATAACTCCCGCCCTCGTACATCCAATGCCCTTAGCGTAGCTTAAGGCATAATCGAGGGCTTTGCCAGTATAGTTGCTATGCACAGCAACCAAAGCCGGCACTCCCTTACCTTCTTCATACATCCTCCTGACGAGATGCCCGGGGCTCTTAGGGGCTACCATTGTAACATCAACGAAGTTCGGCGGAACTATCTGATTGTAGTGGATGTTAAATCCGTGGGCAAAGAGGAGCATGTCACCCTCTTTGAGGTTATCCTTCACGGCTCTGTAAAAAACTGCCGGCTGAACTGTATCGGGAATGAGCATTGCTATAACATCGGCCTCACTTACGGCATCGCTAACCTCTTTTACAGTAAAACCATCTTTTTCTGCTCTTGTCCAACTTTTACTCCCTTTATACAGTCCTATTATCACATCAACTCCGGAATCCCTGAGATTTAAAGCATGGGCATGTCCTTGGCTGCCATATCCAATCACAGCAACTTTTTTTCTTCTTAACAGCTTTAAATCAGCATCTTTGTCGTAGTAAACTTTCGCCATGCGTAGGCTTCGCACCAGAATTTAAATATATTTTTCTCTTTGGCAATTCGGTAAAATAGTGGGCGTTTGGGTAGCTGAATGAAGACATTAAGGAAATAATTAACTTGCTTGTTGAACATAGAGAAGGGCTGACCGTAAAACGGATCTGCCAGCTGCTTGGTTTGGAGCCAGAAAGAGAAAAGGAAGTATACGGACACATTGAAGCGATAGCCAGAGTTTTAAAGAGAAAGGGCCTAAGATTGCTCATGCAGCCACCTTACTGCAGGAAATGCTTTAAAATGGAAAACCAAGGGTAACAAAGTGTCCAAAGTGTAAAAGCGAAAGAGCTGGAAGGTTCAAAATAGATTAAGGCTCGGCCTTTTCAGCCTTTGGTAGCATCTTGTTTATCTCTTCCAGCAATTCTTCATCGCTTTTGCCTGTTGGGTCAATTCCCAAATCTCTTGCAATCTTTTCGAGCTTCGATCTCTTCTCGCTTGCCGTATACTTGCCCTCGCGAACGCTTTTTTCAAATTCTATAAGTTCGAGTTCTGCTTCCCTCTGTGCCTTCTTGAACTCACCCATACTTCTTCCGAGGCTCCTTGCGAGTTCTGGCAGCTTACTGGCTCCGAATAGCAGAAATGCTATTATTAAAATCGCCATCAGTTCATTTGGGCCTATCGAGAACATCTTTCTCTCCTCCTTTTACACTCTTTAAATCGTCCAACTTATCAGTATTTAAATCTTCCACCCCAAGCTGGGCAACTATGTCTTTTTTCAGGACTTCGAGCTTCTTTCTTGAAAGCTCTTCAAGGTAATCCTTGCTTGGAATCTCATAACCGTACAATAGCTCGAGTTCGAGCTTCTTCTTTGCCCGCTGATATTCAGCGTAAACCTTGCCCAAAGTTCTGGCTACTTCCGGTAGCTTATCGGGCCCAAGCAAAATTATCGCAAGTACGATAATTATTCCGAGCTCTCCCCAACCAAACATTCGTTTAAAGTTGGTGGCATGTTAATTAACGTTTTCTATGAGATTCATTGGATCGAGCCAGGATAGATGTAGCGTCACTTCTCCCTCGGAATCGCAATAATTTCTCTGATATCGATATCAAAGAATCTGTGGACATTTGCTGGCTTTAAAACAACTGCAGTGTCTGCTCCTTTTGCAGTTCCCGCTATTGCTATAACCTCCTCATCAACTGGTATCGCTCCAGCATCAGCAGCCATAACGGCTATTTCAACGCAAACTTTCATCCCCTCTGAGAAAAGCCTTAGAGTGTCTGCAATCAGGTTAAAGGGAGAGTAACCACCGTACTTTTGCGTCACGAGTTTAGGCACTCCTGTGAACAAATCTGAGCTAATAACGAGCTTAGCTCTCTCTTCTATAAATTTCCTGTACTCCTCCTTCATTTCAAGCTTGTTCTCTTGTTTGTAACCAGCCTGATGCGTTACGACAACTACGTTTATGCCCGTTCCACTGAAAACTTCGATTGCTCTCTTTCCTGTTTCTCCTGAAGTACTTGCTACAACTACGTGTTTTATTCCGAGCTCCAAAGCTCTTCCTTTTGCAAGTTTTAGAGTTTCTTCCGTGTTTCTTTCACCTCTTTCCTCGAAGTAAACTATCTTCTTCTCCATTTATACCACCTTATAAATTGATCATACGCATTCAAAGAAGATTCGAATGTTTTTCCCTAGTGGAATAAAGACATTTCCGCACTCGCATCTGATCTCATCCGGTATCTCCATTACGCTTTTGAAGGCTGTAGCGGATGAACGTTTGGGCAGACGACTTCGAATCTCATGCAAGCAAACCCCCTTTCAACGAGTTTCATGCAGAGATTTGACGCTTGGCACGAATTTATCTTCAGCTTTTCAGCAATCGCTTCGGGCACAATTCGTTCAAGTTCTGGAATGATTTTTTAAGAGTTCTTCGAGTTTTTCTTCCATAACGAGTTTTCGATGGAAAATCTAAAAAATTTGTGATGGTGCTGCTTTAAAAGTTTAAAGAATACATTGAGAAGTACGGGCCAGAAAAGTGGCTGTTTCCGGGGTAGAGGAAGACAGGCACATTTTGAATCTTTGAGAAAGCGAGAATAAAGCCGGAATAAAGAAGATGTAATGGTTTATTCCTTTGTGGTATTCATTTGCAACCCATCTGTTTGAAAATGGTGTTGATTTTGAGATATATTCAGCTATTGGGAACATAAAAGCTGGTTCAGGAGCTTGTCCAGAATTTAATTAGCTATACACAAGAAATGTTCGATAAACTGTATGGTTTCACAGAGAAAAGATACCCCGCAAATGTGGCATTTACTATATTTGAGATTCTACAGATATATGAGAATAGAATAGAGCCGCTTGATGATATATACCTCCGCAAAAGGTTTATTAATATATATGAAAAACTAATAGAAACCACATATTCTCATTTCTTTGGAAATTTGTATCAATCTTTATTGTCCTACGAGTATGGCAACTATCCTAAACTTGAACAACAAATTAATTGGGCGATTTATGACATGGAAATCATGCATGTTAACATTCTAAACTCTATTTTAAATAATTCATATGAAAATTTGGAAAATTCTCTAACTAATAGTTTCTTTGATAGGATTAAAGATATCTGACCTCGCTATCGCAATAGATTTATGGCAGATTTCTTGTTCTTCAACGAGCTTCCATAACCAGAGTTTTAATCGATGTCAAACCTCAACAAGGCAGCTATCCCACCTAAGGCCATTAGCCTTTTTCCCGGCTCAAATTCTGTGCTCATAATGACAATTTTACCTTTTGAAAGCTCTACATCCCTTAAAAATGA
>QMZF01000136.1 GCA_003663055.1 Archaeoglobales archaeon
GGTTGCAACCGAAACTGGAAAGGCCAAGATCACCCAACCTCTAACGGTAGATCTAACTGGTAAGAGAGTTCTTGTGGTCGACGACGTTGCAGACACCGGTGAGACGGTTGAGCTCGTCGCAAAGCACGTCATGGAGAAGAACGCCAAGGATGTGAGAACTGCTGTCTTGGATTTCAAGCATACTTCGAAGTTCGTTCCAGATTACTACGCAAGGGAGATGGAGAGTTGGAAATGGATAGTTTACCCTTGGAGTCTGTATGAGGATGCGAGGGATCTGATCGGTAGAATCGCAGGCGATGAAATGAATGTGAACGAGATAAAAAAGAAGCTTGAGGAGGAATTCGAGTTTTTCGTTGATGAGGCGATTATCGAAGAAGTTTTGAAGGACTGTAAGTAATTTTTGTTTCGCTATCTGGTATAAAATATATAGCAATACGATCGATCGTTTTACATGGAGATCGAAAGACTTATCGATATCGCTTTGGGCAAGGAGAAAGCAGATCTCGTAATCAAAAACGCTGAAATAGTCAACGTTCTGACCGAAGAGTTCATTAAGGCAGACATAGCCATCTGTGGGGATAGGATTGCCGGAATTGGCAGCTACGACGGAGTTGAAGAGATAGATGCCGATGGGCTTTATGCAGTTCCAGGCTTAATAGACGGACATACACATATAGAGATGTCTATGCTGAGCGTCACAGAATTTGCCCGAATTGTCGTGCCTAAAGGGACGACGAGTGTTGTGGCCGATCCTCATGAGATCGCAAACGTCTTGGGCAAGGATGGTGTGAGGGTGCTGCTTGAAGAGGCTAAGACCACTCCTCTAAAGGTCTTCTGCATGATCCCATCCTGCGTTCCGTCCTCACCGCTCGAAACGTCCGGAGCTAAGATCACGGCTGGGGATATAGCTGAGATGCTCGAATGGGAGAACGTGATAGGCTTAGCGGAGATGATGAACTATCCTGGTGTAATCTACAAGGATCCCGAGGTTCTGAAGAAGATAGAAGTCGTAAAATCTAAACAGAAGCCAATAGACGGACACTGCCCAATGCTAAGAGGCAAGGAGCTGAATGCGTACATCTCAGCCGGGATAGGTTCGGATCATGAGAGCATAGGTGAGGAGGAGGCGATGGAGAAGCTCAGATTGGGTATGAGGGTTATGATCAGAGAGGGCTCGGTTGCAAGGAATCTCAAGTCCCTGCTCAACATAGCAAAGAAGGCTTACAGATGGTGTATGCTTGTAACCGATGGAGACAGAACAACCAAGGATCTGCTTGAACAGGGATATTTGGATTACGTTTACAGGAGGGCCGTTGAGGAGGGGGTTGACCCTATTAAGGCTCTGCAGATGTGCACCTTGAACCCTGCGGAGTGGTTCGGAATAAACGCTGGCATCATAGCACCGGGCAGATATGCTGATGTAGTTCTACTTAAGAATCTGGAGAGGTTTGAGGTTGTAAGGGTAATCGCAAACGGAAAGCCGGTGGGAGAGATCAAGAGAACTTACGAGTATCCGGACTTCGTTAAGCGTAGCGTCAGGTTGAAGAAACCGATCGAGCCGAAAGATATTGCGATCGAAGGAAAGGGGATGGCCAGAATCATCAGGGTGATCGAGGGGGAGATAGTGACAGGAGAGGATAGAGAATACGTGGAGGGGATCGATGTTGAGAGAGATATACTCAAGATAGTGGTTGTTGAGAGGCATAAGGCTACCGGCAACATCGGAAAGGGCTATATCAGGGGATTTGGGCTCAAGAAGGGGGCCTTTGCCTCTTCAGTCGCGCACGATGCTCACAACATCGTAGCCGTAGGAACGAACGATGAAGATATATGTAAGGCCGTGAACAGAATCGCGGAGCTTCAGGGAGGGATAGTCGTAGTAGCTGAAGGTGAGATAAAGGCCGAACTACAGCTCAACATAGCCGGGTTGATGAGCGAGGAAAGGGCAGAAGTTGTGGCTGAGAGGGTGGATAGGATACATGCAGAACTCGAAAGCTTGGGATGCAAACATCCTTCACCGATCTTTGCTCTGTCGTTCATGGCTCTGCCGGTCATACCGAAACTGAAGATCACCGATCTGGGATTGGTCGATGTCGAGAAGTTTGAAGTTACGGACGTTTTTGTCAGCTGATATAAATTCATCTGCCTGCCACATATCTCACGTCAGCTTAGCACAGATCGAGTTCAGGCATAAGGATCTTAAACTATAAACTTAATTTTTTGTCAAGATGAAGGTTCGCAAGGTTACATCGATCCTGATAAAGACCTCGCTGTTCCTGCTTGGATGGGGTATCCTTGCAACATCTTTCGAATTGGTCGCTGTCTCGATAATACCACTGCTGTTCTTGGCAATTCCACATTTCATAACCGTAAATGTTGAAAGGGCAAGGATAACTGGTGGTAGCTACATAGGTGAGGAGTTCGAAACTGAGATAGATCTTAGGGCAACGGGATTCGGAATTTTAAAAGCTATGCATAAGCTTCCAGAACACTTCGAGCTTGTAGAAGGTTCAAATGCAATTGCAACGTTTGTTCTGGGGAGAAACGATGTAAAGATAAGGTATAAGGCCAAACCCATGAGAAGGGGAAATTATAAACTCGATAGGATCGTTCTTGAACTGGAACATCCATTCCTAGCTTGGAAAACTGATAAAGAGCTAAGGGTAGAACTGGAGCTTGAAGTTAAGCAGAGGTTGAGAAGGATAACCAGGGTTGAAACTCTCAGAGGGATCGCAAGATCTCCAATGCCGGATGTAGACATATCAAAGATTGGAGTTCCCGGAACAGACTTCAGAGAGATCAGAGATTACGTCGCTGGAGATCCGATGAAGTTCATAAATTGGAAGGCGACGGCGAGAAGAAACAAACTGATGGTGAATCAGTATGAGGTTGAAGGTAAGAAGGCTGTATGGATATTTGTGGATGCAAACCACTACATGACGTTCGGTAAATCGGTTAGAAACTATCTGGAGTGTGCGATCGAGATAGCAAACGCCTTGACTTACTACTTCGTATCGAGGGGGCATAAGGTTGGGCTGTATGTGGTTGGACGGGGAATCTGCCTTTATCCAGACGTTGGAAAGAGGCAGTTTAAGAGGATAAGCGAAGAGCTCATGAGGATTGAAGCCGGTGAGGAAAGCTTTGATCAAGCATTCGAGAAATGCAAAAAGCTCTTGGCAATATACAAACCCTTAATAATCCTAATAACGAGGCCTGAATACTCAAAACCGGTAAGGTTCGTTTCGGAAGTTATCAAGGCGAAGATTCCGGTTCAGATAATAGCTCTGAAGGGTAAAATCTATGGAGACGAATTTGCCGTAAGTCTCTTCGAGATCCTGCGAAGGTATACCCTTAAAAGCTTGAGAAGGGCAAATCTGATAGAGTGGGATATCGATAAGCCGATAAGACAGCTTATGGTCAGGGTGATCGGATGAGGATTAGAATTCTGAACATCGTTCTGGCAGAACTTGCGATATTCATAGCTGTTGGAATTGCCGAAGCTTCCCCGCTTTCGATGTTTATCCCTGCCAGATATCTGTACTTTTTAGCCATACTGCCGCCCGTATTCCTCCTGCTTAAGAGGAATCCGTTTGACTTCCCGCTTTTTGCAATCCTGATTGTGATGGCATCTGTAAAGGTTCTCGCAAACTCTGAAATGTTTTATTCGATCCTAGATACGATCTACTTCTTCGGCTTTAGAGGTCTCGCTGAACACTTAAATTCGATATTCTCCGCGTACAGATCCAGTCCGAACATCTCAGCCCTCTCGGCGATAGTGATCCTGTACGTCATAGCCCAGATCTCATGGGCAATGGAAGAGAGACTGAAAAAACTCGGACTCGGATTTGGATATCCTTTGGTAATTTTGGGAATTGTGGGATTTGCAATCTACCTGTTCTATCCGCTCATTCTATCTTTCCACGCATACGGAGTTCCCCTACTATTCATGGGATTGATCGGGGTGACATCGATCTTAATTGCGATCTACCTTTTGGCCTCGTAAACGACATTCATCATTGGATACCTCAGGATCTCGTCCCATCTAAGGATAGCCTTCACCTCCCTTCCCTCAACCCTAACCACAACCTCAGCGAAGAGCATCTCGGCATCGAGCGAAGTATAGCCGAACGATGACGACTTTTCCCTAAGCTTGCCCCTATCTATCCTCACCTTGGCATCTACAACGAAAGGCTGAAGTTTGATACAACTTTCCATAGCCCTCTCAAGCAACTCGACGTTCTCAAAACTTATGGGA
>QMZF01000137.1 GCA_003663055.1 Archaeoglobales archaeon
ATAAGAATTAGGGAAGCGAAGCTGAAAAAGAGAAACTGGAGTCTATACAACTTACCAATTCTCAAGTACTATCCAAAGGATGGTGGAAGGTACATCACCGCCGGAGTTGTAATAGCGAGGTGGGGAAGAGTTGAAGATGCAAATTCCTACAACGCATGCATACATCGCATGATGCTTATAGATAAGAACAAACTCGTTGCCAGGCTCGTTAAGCCCCGTCACACTTACTTGCTCTGGAAAGAGGCTATTGAGAGAGGAGAGGACTTACCAATAGCAATAGCCATAGGAGTACATCCTCTTTTCCTTTTCGCTGCCGCAACGAGGGTGCCGGAAGGTAAGGAGTTCGGATATGCTGCCTCGCTCATGAAAGGACTCGACATGAATATTATAGAGGACATGCTCGTTCCAGAAGCGGAAATAGTCCTGATAGGCAGAATAACGAGGGAACTTGCTGACGAAGGGCCCTTCGTTGATATAACCGCCACCTACGATATCGTAAGGAAGCAGCCCGTTATAGAGATCGATTCCATCTATGCGATGGATGACCCAATATACTACTCCATAACCCCGGCAAGCAGCGAACATCAAGTTCTGATGGGCATTCCCTATGAACCAGAGATATACAAGAGCGTTTCAAAAGTTTGCAATGTAAAAAACGTCGCAATGTCTCCAGGCGGGCTGCACTACTTCCATGCAGTAGTCCAGATAGAAAAGCACAGCGAGGGAGACGGAAAAAATGCGATACTCGCTGCTTTTGCAGCGCATCACAGCCTAAAGCATGTTGTCGTGGTTGACGAGGACATAGACATATACAGCAGCGAAGATGTGGAATACGCAATCGCTACACGCTTTCAGGCAGACAAAGACCTCGTAATAATACCAAATGCTAGAGGAAGTAGCCTCGACCCCTCCTCAAACAACGGCTTGACAGCTAAGTGGGGAATCGATGCAACGAAAGAACTTTCTAGAGGAGAGAACTTCGAGAGGGTCGTTTAATGTACCTCAGCAAGGAAGAGGAAAAGCTGCTGGAAAGCGATAATCCCACGATTGCAAAGTCCATGGAAATACTCGTAGCCCTTGGCGAGGTTTACGGGGCTGACAAACTTATTGAGATTAAGTCTGCGCACATATCTGGCATCTCATATCAGAATATAGGCGATGCTGGCGTTGAATGGCTCGAAAGCTTAAATGCGAAAGTTAGCGTACGAACAACCGTAAACCCTGCGGGAATGGACGTTTTTAGATGGAGAGAAATGGGGATTGATGAAGACTTCTATAGGAAGCAGATGAAGATTCTCAGAGCTTTGGAGAGAATAGGAGCGGAACTAAGCCTGACGTGCACACCCTACTATTACCAGAGTGTAAAAAGGAATGATCACTTAGCATGGGCTGAAAGCAACGCTGTGATTTACGCGAACTCGGTTTTAGCTGCGAGAACTAACAGGGAGAGTGGAATAAGTGCAATAGCTGCTGGCATTATTGGTAAAACACCTTGCTATGGCATGCACTTGAAAGAGAATAGGGCACCAAACGTCCTAGTTAAAGTCAAGGGCAATAGCGCAGCACTCATAGGCTACGAACTTGGAAAAATCCTGAAGTACGATGAAGTACCGCTCATAAACTTGCCTAGGAAGTTTAGCAATGATGAGTTAAAGCTCATGGGAGCTGCAATGGCAGCAACGGGAAACAAGGCAATATTCCACGTTGTGGGCCAGACACCGGAATGGAACGACTTCGAAATCCCAACAGAGAAAATTGAGCTCGATGTCAGGGAGATTGAAAAAGATTGCGAGCCTGATTTAATAGCCCTCGGCTGCCCCCATCTCTCCGCTGAAGAACTTTTGAGAATAGAGAAGCTACTTAGGAATAAGAAAGTTAGGAGAGAACTCTGGCTTTTCACTTCGAGAAAGTTAGCGAAAGAACTTGAAAAAGTCGTTAGATGTATAGAGCAGAGTGGTGCAAAGGTTTTTTGCGACACATGCATGGTCGTCTCGCCGGCAACCGAAAACTTCGAGTGTGTAATGGTGAATTCTGGAAAGGCTTTGGAATACCTTCCAAAACTGAGAAAAGTAAGGGTCGTTTTTGGTAGTCTGGAGGAGTGTGTAGAGGCTGCATTATAAAGTACTATGAAAAGAAGTCGAGGGTCACTTCCTTCCCCTTCGTCTTCCTCTTTCTCTTCTTCAAATCTTCCTTTATCTCTTCTTTCTCTTCTCCTTCTTCAATCCCTATAAGCTCCTCTTCCTTTTCCTCTTTTGCTGCTTCAGCTTCAAATGCTGCAAGGAAGCTCTCGTCCTCGATTCTGTGTAGTCCATGCTCCTTCACGTACCTCATTATTTCTTTAGCCCGTTCTTCACCAGCTATGAATGCAATGTCCTCCTCACTGAAATCGTAAAAAGCTGCAATACTTGCAGCAACCGGAATTTCAGCATTTGTCAGCAACAGCTTAATGTAGAAAAACATCTCGGATGATGCTTTTTTTATTGATAGATGAGAATACTTCCCGATCTTCGCCAGAATTGCTTTCATCTTCTCCCTTCTTTGCCTGCTCCTCGCAAGCATCTGCCACGTAGATGGTCTGCTGTAGCGGGTGAAACCCCTCCTTACCTCGCTTTTAACCTGCTGAACTCCAGCCGTCATGAGATACGTGGCGTACTTCCAAAGCCTGTAGAACTGTCTCCTTCTTACCCTCCCAAGGAATATGTCGGCCCTAGATAAAATGAGGTAGCCCTTCAGCAGATCTTCTTCACCGTACTCGAGAGGGAGATTTTCATCTATCCAAGATATAAAATCTTCTGGGGATTCATCAAGCAGCATCGCCTCGCTATAAACGGCTGAACTCGTAGTTTTGAATATCTTCTGCATCACCTTGAAAACGTCTGTCTCCTGTGTGCGCTTTGCCGTTACGACATCGTCTATCTTTATCTCCTTACTACCCTCCGCAATCGCCTGCAGGTCGTTTATCGCTGCTCTCAAATCACCGCCTGCGTTCCTCGCTATCGCCTCAAGAACCTTTCTGTCTGCCTTTATACCTTCCTGAGCGCATATCTTTCCCAGAACTGCAATCATTCGTCTGACATCGACGCGCTTGAAGGTGATCATTTCACACAGGTTTCTTAGTTCTGCAGACAGATTGTATGGCTCGTTAGCAGTCAGAATTATTGGCTGCCTCGGCTTTCGCCTTAGAAGCTTTATTAAAGCGCCTTCGCCACCCATATCCTCCTTTTTGTGAATGTTATCCACCTCATCAAGAATGATTAGCTTCATTTTTCCCTGCTTTGCGGATAGAAACTCACCCTCATCGCTTATCGTTTCGCTGAACGCTCCCTCACCGACTATGTGGTGGATTATCTTCCAGTTCCTCTGATCGCTTGCATTTAGTTCAACAACTTCCCAGCCGAACGTGTTCGCTATTGCGAGAGCAAGAGAGGTCTTACCAGTTCCGGGTGGGCCGGCAAAAAGCAAGGGTTTCTGCAGAACGCCCTTCTCCCAGTTTTTAGCCCAAGTTGTAACCTTCTCTATGACCTTCTTATCCGCTACCACATCCCGTATTGTTTTAGGTCTGTACTTCTCAACCCAGAGCACGTGCACATGCTTAGTTGTTGCTGGGGGTTAAAAGGGTTTGGTTCGTTTTGTGCACAATTTAATATACAGTCCAAATAAAAATTAGAGAAAAACTACGGGTACGGATGAATCTTGACCTTAAATTCCGTAAGCTTCTCTATAGCCTTAACGTTCGCTTCCTCGAAGCTCGCATAACCTTTTTCCCTTATATAGTCAATTATCCGCTTTGCAGTTTCAGTTCTTACTATAACTGCTGAATAGCCATCCTTAGCCCCAACACTACCAACGCTAACATCGCTTTGGATTGCCGCAAAGTCTTGGCAGACTTTGCAGCCTGATGGTACGATTTCATCCATTTCCTTAACTGGGAAGCTTATACCCTGAGGTGAAACGATGAACTTGCCCTTCTTTATGTCCATCTTTTCAACCTTCGATATATCAACACCCTTCGACTCCAAAAATCTGCGTAAATCATCGTAGTGGAAATTTTCAGTGCAGAATAGACCGACTATGAGTTTTATTATCCTCTTGTACTTCAGCATATTCTCCTGAAGCTTTCTCGCCCCGCTGACTATACAAGGAGTACCTACAATGGCAGCATTAACTTTTCCAGCCTTTCTCAAAGCTGGCATCACGTTAGCATAGCTGTACTTTGTCCCGCTCGCCAATGAAAG
>QMZF01000138.1 GCA_003663055.1 Archaeoglobales archaeon
ACGACAACACTTACTGCGTCGATGTAGTTTTAACCGGAAGTTTAGGAGAACTGCCAGCAGAAGTCGTAGACAAGGTTGGACTCGTTGAAAAAGGACCGGTTTATGGATTGTTTGTAGGTGGCGAAGGTACAAAAATCGAATATTTGGATGAAGCGGACTATCTAGACGGCGACATCTGGATCGCACTGAAGGACGGGAGGAAAGAACACATGGTAAGTAGGTTTCTCGACCTTGGAGACATAGATGACTTCGAAGACGAACTTGAAAAATTAAAGGAAGACGTAAAAGAGATTCTTTCAGCCAATCCGAACTCTCAAGTAATTTTGCAATTCGATCAGGTCAATCGACCAATACAAGTAAAGCAGACGATTGAGATCGAGGATTGTTGGAAGAAGCTTTGGAAATTTTAGATTGGTGTTTTAGATCGGTTTTTAATTCATAATTCACAAAGACGAAGCAAGTACGTAAATTCAAAAATTGGAAAAAAGCATAGTTAGAAGTCCGTCATAATTCGGAACTGGTCGGTGTCCGGCTTCATCACGGTTAAAAACCTTCTTGCAGCTCCTTCGACGTCTCTGGCCCTTGTTATTGCCCTCCCAACAACGAGTATGTCTGCTCCTGCAGCTATTGCCTCGTTCAGATTTTCCGGCCTTAGTCCTCCAGCAACGCCAACGAGGACGTTGAACTTCTCCTTAACTTCCTTTGCATAATTCCAAGGTGGAGGAGCTATGCCTTCAACATCTATTGCTCTATGCAGCTCAACGACGTTCGGCAAAACTCCCGCTTCACTTATCTTCTCCAACCTCTTTATCGGCTCTTCGACGTTCAGCATATCAACGACGCTGTAGATTCCCGTTTTTTCAGCCTCTTTGATTGCCTTCACGATGGTTGGAATTGGTGCGAGCCCGGACACTACGACTGCATTTGCAGTAGCGTCGGCCGCCATCCTTGCTTCGAGATTGCCTGTATCGAGGGTTTTTAGGTCGAGAACGAAAAACGCGTTGGGCTTGACTTCCCTGAGCTTTAGGATGACCTCGGCTCCATAGCGCTTTGCAAGTGGCGTTCCAACCTCGTATATTATATGGTCACTCTCCGGGATTTGCTTGAGAACCTTTACAACTTCCTCTAGGCTGGTCAAATCGAAAGCTATTTGCAGATACGGCGGATCCCAGAGCTTTGTTAGCTTCCTTCCAACGAATGGATGAGCGCTCCTGTCTTTCTCATACAGAACTTTCTCAACGTCTGGAAAGCCCTTCAAAGCCCTTCGCAAAGCGAGTTTGGTTGCACCGTAGTTGTAGTAGTATATTTTGTGCTTATTTTTCGCCTTCGGGTGTATGAAAACACTTACGATTACCACGAGGTCTTCTGCAATCTCCTTTGGTATAACACCCTCCTCCACAGCATCAGCAATAGCTTTCGCAACTGCAGCCTGAGCGGGCCCAAAAACGAGTTCAGCCTGCTCTAAATCCTTCACTGTAACTTTTGGCACTATTATCGCTGGAGGCTTTGTAATGAGGTTCGGCCTTATAACTGCAAGAAGTGGCGTATGGCCGGCTGATAGCTGCGAAAGCGCGTTTGCAAAGGCTTGGCCAACGGGCCCTTTTTTGTCCCCTATTAGCAAGTCTACGTGGGCTACTTCGTAACCCTCGCCTATAAGAGCCTCTCCGACTCGCATATCTAACTCCATATTCATCGTTGGCAGAGATGCAAAAAAGAATAAAAGTTTTTGGATGATTCAAATTCTCCTGCCTAACTTGCCTGGCTGGACAATTCCAAGGTTTCTGGCGCACTTAGGGCAGTAATACGCTTTAATGCTCGAAACGTGGACGTTCTTCCTTCCAACCATCCTGACTATCTCGTAATCGAGTTTAAATCCTCTGTAGCTTGTGAAAGCTTTAAAGCGGGGGATTATTCTACCACAGCCGCTACATCTGACCGTGTAGTCTTTACCCCTCGCCTTACTCTGTTTGTACTCCCTAACGTAGGGAGCCTTTCCCATATTTGTTATTATTTCGCAAAAGTACAAAAGCTTAACTAAAATTCTTTAAGAAAAATAATATTTCCTCTCCCTTTTTTAACTTTCTCAATGATTCCTCTTCTTTCAAGATCTGCTATGAGTAGACTCACTTTAGCTTCCGAATATCCAAGCCTTTTTCTCAGCTCTTTCTGAGTCATTCTTCCACCCTCTTTTTTCAGTATTTCTACTACCTCCCGTAAGTCCTCTGGAAGTTCTTTTTCTACTATCTTTACGCTCTCACCTGTCTGCATTTCTTCTATCTCTTCTCTACCTGCTGTGGCAGCTCGTTTACTTCTAATCTTTATAATTACAAGCGCGATTATGCTAAAAGCAGCAATAAAGCCAACAGCCAACGCCGTTGGAAATCCGTTCTCACCCTCTACCGATGGAAATTCTACATTGGGTTCCTCTACTCCGAATTCAAGGGGAGGAAAGAGTATTATGTCGTGAACGTAATCACCGTTGCTTGTAATTGTGATATTCTCCTCTGCGTACAGTTCTAATTTTCCCTCACGGTAGTAAAAGGCTTTTATTGTGTAGCTCCCGGGAGATAAGTTAAATGAATATGTACCGTCCTCTGTGACGAATCTCTGCTCTGGCGTTGTATTAATTATTATAACAGCCTTTGGAAGCGGTTCTAAGTTTTCCCAGTTGTAAATAACGCCGTGTAAATTGGCAGCCTCTGCTGGGACCAGGAGTAGTACTATTACTGACAGTGTGAGCAGGGAAAACTTCATTATAATACTTATGAAAAAACAGACTTATAAGCTTTTCACCGCTTTCTAATGGCCGAAAGCTGTCAAAACCAAAATACGCTAAAATTTATGAAAACTCAAGCGCTTCCTTGATTGCTGTCGGAATTTCTTCAATTACGTGCATAGCCCTATAGTTATACCCGTATTTTTCAAAGCATATATCTCCGGCTCTCCCGTTAATAAACGCTGCCGCGCTCGCTGCCCATAAAGCGTTGCCTCGAACGAGAAAAGCTCCAGCGACTCCGGCAAGCGTGTCACCTGTTCCGCCAACGGTCATTCCTGCGTTGCCACTCCTGTTTATTCTTACCCTATCGCCATCAGAAATTACGTCTTCGGGAGCTTTGAGCAGAACCACCGCTTTTGCTTCTCTTGCTGCTTTTTTTACGTCATCATAGCTTGAAGGATCAAAGCCGAAGACTTTTTTGAATTCGCCTCGATGTGGTGTCAGTATGCATTCCACACCCTCCGGGATTTCAGCTAGTAGAGCTCCCGCATCAAGAACAGCTTTTTTCACTTCTTTTAATTTCAAAACTTCCTCTGCAACTTCCTTAATCTCCTCAGTACCCATGCCCATCACGACGACGTGATGCCTTGCCACTAACTTCTGAATCTCTTCGACGTTTTTCAGGGTTATTTCGTCGCCGTCAAGCTTTCTGACGATTAGGTCTGGTGAAAAAGATGCTACGATTTTGTAGACACTTTTTGGAACCGCAAGCGTAACCAAGTCTGCCCCGGCAGCGTAAGCGGCGAGGGCTGCGAGAGCTGGCGCCCCCGTGTAAGGTCCACCACCCACAACAAGAATTCTGCCATGAGTTCCTTTGTGCCCCTCTTTCTGCCTTCTGTAAACCATTCTAACGTCTCCAGGACCAGTAAGCGTCTCAAAAAGTGGAGGAATTCCTATGCTCCTCACAACTAGCTCGCCAACAACTTCTTTCGCTTTAAGCAGTCCCGGTTTCGCTTTGTGGAAGGTTACGGTAAGATCGGCTTTAACAGCTGTATCGTACTCGCCAGTGTCTGGGTTTAAGCCCGTGGGAACATCGACCGCAACGACGTAAGCGTTGCTTGAGTTAATGGTTTCGACAACTCTTGCGTAAGGCTGCCTGAGCTTGCCTCTTACTCCCGTTCCGAGCATGGCATCGATTATAATATCACAGCTACAAACTTCGACGTTGCTGGAATCTCTTATTTCCCTAACAGCAATGCCGGCTTTTCGCATCACTTCGAAATTTCTCATTGCTATGTCAGTCTTTATCTCCGAAGTTTTTCCGAGCAAAAAAACTTCGATGTCAAAGTTGCTCAAATGCCTCGCAGCAACGAACGCATCCCCACCGTTATTTCCCAAACCTGCGAAGATCGTTATTTTGCCT
>QMZF01000139.1 GCA_003663055.1 Archaeoglobales archaeon
TCAATAACACCGCTCAGCTCACTATCTTTTATTGATGAGCTGAAACCAAACGAATCTAAAGAAATAAAATTCAGACTCTCAGTTTCCGACGAAGCGACAAGTGGACCTTACGAGCTTTACTTAATTGAAAGCTACAGCTTAACCTATGCGGAAGATTTGGTGAGTATAGCTGAAGTTCCGGTGATCGTAGAGTCGAAGACAGCGCATTTCGAAGTGCTCTCGGTTGAAAGCCACCTCTACCCAGACGAAACTGGCAAAGTCATTGTTAAAATCAAAAATACTGGTAATCTAGTAATCCACAACGCTGTGGTTGAGCTTGAAGTTTCTACACCGTTAACAATCGCTGGTGGTAGCTCTTTGAGCGGATTGATTGGAAGATCGCAGCCCGGAGTATATTTTATTGGAACTCTGAAACCGAACGAAGTTTCGGTAGCTAAATTCAGGATGGATGTCGACAAGGACGCCGGAGCTGGCTATTATCCAGCAACTGTGAAAATTAAATATGACGACGATGAGGGGTACACTCACGAGTCAAATCCCATAACGGTCTCATTGGAAGTGAAGGAGAAGCCTCTGTTGAATCCAGTTACAATCACAGCAACTGTACTGATAGCGATAGCCGTTATAGCCGGATTCAGATTTGCAAGGAGGAGAGCAAAGTGAGCCTGCTGAAAAGCTGGTTAGCATTTCTGCCAGTAGCCTTAGGACTGTTTATGGTTTTGCTGGACGTTAGCGTCCTCAACGTGGCATTGCCCAGAATAGCTGAAGATTTTCATGCGAGGATGTCAGATCTGCAGTGGATTCTGAATGCTTACACACTCACAATGGTCACACTCCTAGTCTTAGCTGGAAGAATAGGAGACATGGTTAGGAGAGATATGTATTTCATACTCGGAATGGGCTCATTCGTTTTGGGCAGTTTTCTATGTGCACAATCATGGAGCATAAGTGCTTTAATAGCGTTCAGGATTTTTCAGGCAATTGGCGGAGCAATACTAAGCGCCAATACGCTCGCAATAGCCACGGAACTTTTCCCTCTTGGACAGAGAGGAACTGTGATGGGTTTGAATGCGATACTGGTTGCATCGAGCTTCGCTTTGGGCCCGATAATAGGTGGCTGGCTTACAACACATCTCAGCTGGCACTGGGTATTCTACATCAACGTCCCCATTGGAATTGCATCAATTTCTCTGGCTTTCATGCTTTTACCTCCCCTAAGGCCAAAGGAAAGAGTACCCATAGACCTAGCAGGCACAATTTTGTTGGCAATCGGCTTGGGATCACTCACTTTGGGAATAATAAAGGGTCAGGATTGGGGATGGTACAACCAGAAAACCTTAGCCTGCTTTGCAATAGCCGTTCCCTATTTAATAGCCTTTGCAGTAAGAGAAATTAATTACGAGTTCCCGATCCTCGACCTCAACCTATTCAAGATCAGAAATTTTACAGTATGCGTTACCGGAACGGCTATAATATTCTTTGGTATTTCTTCTTCGCTTTTCGTTGTTCCGTACTTTCTTCAGGGGTTGAAGGGGTTGAGTGCTGAAGAAGCGGGATACTGGATGATCGCTATTCCTGTCATGAACACGTTCGTAGCACCCATTGCTGGAAGGTTGAGCGATAAGATAAATCCGAAATACATGATGAGCTTGGGACCTATTCTGTTCGCTTTAGGCATGTACAACATGATCGGTGTGGATGTGAGTACTAAGTACTGGGAGTTCTTCTTCAGACTGATTCCAATGGGCATTGGGATGGGATTGCTAACATCACCAGCGTTCAACGTTATAATGTCCTCAGTACCACCAACAAAAGCTGGTATGGCAAACGGAACTCTCAGATCTATAAACACGCTCGCTCAAGCTATGGGTGTAGCTGTTGGAGGTGTCTTGATTACCCACAACATGAAAAACTACCTGCCGGGTTACGAGACCTTCGTCCCCGATCCTGGAACAATGTCAATGCTCGTTTTGCTCGCTAAATTCAATCCCCTTCCTCTTATGGGCATGGTTGAAGGATTTGTGGACAGCATGCATTTCGTTTTTTCAACAATGATGTGGCTTCCTTTGATAAGCTCATTGATAATAGCCATTTTTCTGAGAGGAGAAGAGCACCTAAAGGGGTGATGAACACGAAGTTTATCGCTCTGCTCGTTACCGTTGTAGCATCCTTTCTAACTCCTTTCATGGGTTCAGCAACGAACATAGCCCTCCCCTCAATTGGCAGAGAGTTTAAAGTTGATGCAATAACCCTCGGATGGATCGCTACATCATACCTTCTTGCTGCAGGCATATTCTCAGTTCCGTTCGGCAGAATTGCAGATGTAGGAGGTAGGAAGAAAGTTTTTGTCATTGGACTTCTCGTGTATTCCATCGGCTCTTTTCTCTCAGCTATCGCACCTTCAGCAGAGCTTTTAATAGGATCTAGAGTTATTCAGGGTATAGGAGGAGCGATGATTTTTGCGACGGCCGTAGCAATTCTCACTTCTGTCTTTCCGCCGAGTGAGAGGGGAAAAGCCATTGGTGTTAACACTGGAGCCGTTTATACTGGATTAAGCCTTGGTCCATTTCTCGGCGGTTATTTAACACAGAACTTTGGCTGGAGAAGCGTATTCTTCATCAACGTTCCGCTGGGGATCTTAGCCTTAACGCTCGCTTTATGGAAATTGAAGGGGGAATGGGCGGAGGCAAAAGGAGAAAAATTTGATTTTAAAGGTTCGGCAATCTACAGCCTTACGCTCCTCTTTACGATTTACGGCTTAACCGAACTCGCAGCTCCGCTCTTAATTGCAGGTTTGATCCTTCTGTTCGCTTTTATTGCTTACGAAAGCGGAGTGGAGCATCCTGTGCTTGAAATTAGGTTGTTCAGGAAGAACCTTACATTCTCCCTATCAAATCTCGCCGCATTGCTAAACTACAGTGCAACTTTCGCAGCTGGCTTTATCTTAAGCCTCTACTTGCAGTACGTTAAGGGCTTTGATCCTCAGCACGCTGGCACGATCTTGATCTCACAGCCCGTTATTATGGCTATATTCGCACCATTTGCGGGCTGGTTGTCAGACAGAATAGAACCGAGAATTGTTGCTTCTGCTGGCATGGCTGTGACAGCTTTAAGTCTCTTTATCTTCTCAAACATTGATGCAAGCACCTCGATTAGCTTAATAGTTGAGAATCTCGTGCTTTTGGGCTTTGGCTTGGCTTTGTTCAGCTCACCAAACACGAATGCAATAATGAGCTCCGTTGAGAGAAAATTTTTTGGAATAGCATCTGCAACAGTTGCAACAATGCGTTTAACGGGACAGATACTAAGCATGGCGCTTGTTATGCTCGTTTTCTCAATTTTAATGGGAAAGGTTGAGATCTCTCCCGAGTACTATCCCATGCTGATTGAGAGTGCCAGACTTTCTTTTATGCTGTTTACAGTACTGTGTTTCATTGGAATCTTTGCATCCCTTGGAAGAGGAAGAATCAGATAGCTTTATCTCTCTGTTGCTTTTGCAAGACTCCATGCGTAAGCGTGGGGACACGCAAGGGGAGGCGGGTGGGTAGTTAAATTTTTAAAAATAAGGCACAAACATAATTTAGTACTTCGCAAGCAGAGCTTGGCCAATCGTGTTGTTTATCTTGTGCACCGCTGTGCAGTAGGTCTCCACGCTTCAAGTATATCTTCGCCCCTCCGAGCTTTTCTGTAAGGTTTTTAGCAAAGTAAAGCGGTGTAGGTCTTCCGGCATAGTTTCGCAGATAGTAGTCCAGCTCTCTCTTAAATTCCTCATCATCGCTTAGCATGTCGTAAGCCTTTTCCAGTTCTTTCAGAGGTGGGATTAAAACTTCGGGAACAAACTGCCCTCCAAATTCGCCGAACTCATCAAATCACCTTCGCAGCCATAACAAACTCCTTAATCTTGCGCTCATCCTTTCTACCGCCAGTCTCAACCCCCGAAATGACATCAACTGCATACGGCTTCACGTACTCAACAGCTTTTCTAACGTTTTTGCTATTCAAACCTCCCGCTAAAATTAACGGCAA
>QMZF01000140.1 GCA_003663055.1 Archaeoglobales archaeon
CTACATGCATGCTGAGCTTACAGAAAAAGGTGGCGAGAGGGTTTTGAAGCTTGTTGAAAAATAGTTTTATGTTTGTCTTTATAAAAAACATCTATACACTTGACTCATTAATTACAAATCTTACATGTTCTGCAATTGTGCAAAGTTCTTTATCATCCGTAACGAGGGTCAGATTGTTTTTAACGGAAAGATGTAGTAAGACATCTGTAGTTTAATGGTGTTCCACCAACCCACCATTTAATCTCCATTCAAACGACTCCACGTCTCAAATAAGCAGCTAATTCACCTCCCCTTATAACGGGGCAAAACCATATCGTTTCAAATCAGAAATAAAGCAGATAAACCTTAAAATTCGTAAATCTCAAAGATTTTTAATTTTATCGATTAAGGTGAGATTGATAGTTATTCCAGTGAAAGGAGACGAGAAATGGGAGCTTCTGAGAAAAAATGATAAGCTTGAAACAAGGGAAACAAAGAAAGCTTTGGCAAGATATAAAATAACCCGGTAATTAAAGCCTACTTCTTTTTGAACATACAGTAAAAAGAATTATGAATAGAAGTCGATCTAAAAGAATTTGGAAGGCTTGTTAGTAATATTAACATTGTGCATGAAATTCTACCAGAATTCATCAGCTCTGAGCTTAAGAGCATTTGAAAATGAATTGTTGAAAGGAAGAGAAATTACTGAAAATTCTGTAGAAAATCTCTATTCTTCAAAAGACTTCAGAAGTATTCTTAACCAGAGGGTGATCTTGAATACAATCCATAGGTGGATATAGCCTAACCAAAAACTTAAGTATACTTTGTAATAAGATGTAATTGTGAAGATGGTAACAACATCGGTTAGATTGCCTAGGGAGATAGTTGAAGAAATCGAGAAGTTGAGCAGAGATGAAGGAGTGGATAGAGGAACCCTCATTCGAAAACTCATAGCGGAATCGCTCAAAGAATACAAAATCAAAAAGGCTCTTGAATTGTATAGGGAAGGAAAGGTTTCATTATGGAAAGCTGCTGAAATTGCTGGAATAACGTACACTGAAGCTTTGGAGGAGCTAAAGAGGAGAAATATACCGTTTAAATATAACTCAGAAGATCTCGAAGTTGATATAGCTTGGGCAATGAAATGATAGCAGTCAGCAACGCTGGCCCATTAATTCATTTGGCTAAAATTGGAAGACTAAATTTGCTTGAGAAGATATTTAGCGAAATCATAGTTCCAAGAACAGTAAAAGTGGAAGTAGTCGATAAGGGAAAAGAAAAAGGAAGATCCGATGCCTTTTTAATTGACAACGTTGATTGGATTAAAATAGTTGAAGATCCTCCTAATGCAGATCAGTTAGCTGAAAAAGCTGGCTTGCATCGTGGTGAAGCGTGCGCGATCTTACTGGCTAAGTCATTTAATGTTCCAGTGCTGTTGGATGACTCTGATGCAAGAAAATTTGCTTTAGGTTTAGGCTTGGAAGTTGTAGGTTCAGTGGGTATAATAATTAAAGCAGTTAGATCAGGAATTATTTCGAAAAGTGATGGATTAATGGATTTAGAAAAGCTAGCAAGTGTTATGTGGCTGAGTTTCGATGTTTATGAAAAGGCTAGAAAAATTATAGAGAATTTGTGAGGTGTTCGTGATGGTAAGGTTGCAGTGTAACTTTCCCAGAAATTATCTGAGTGGTGAGATGAAGAAACCCTATATAGTTTAATAATAAAAAATTAGCCCAAAATCCTCTTCACAGCCTTCATACCGATCTCAAGCAGTTCTTTTGCTCTGCTTTCGGTTTTTCCTTCTGCAAATATTCTGGCAATTGGTTCCGTTCCGGAAGGTCTTATGAGTAGCCAGCCATCCTCGTAGTCTATTCTTGCTCCATCGGCAAAATTCGCCTCTGGGAATTCTTCTTTCAGCCCTTTGAGCAGTTTTAGCTTATCCCTGCACGGAACCTTTGTTTTGATCGTATGGTACTTTGGTATATCTTTAACGAGTTCCGACAGTGGTTTTCCCTCCAGAGCCATAAGCTCTAGAATTTTTGCTGCACTCATCGCTCCATCCCTTGCGAGTAAGTGCTCCGGGAATATAAGCCCTCCGTTTCCTTCCCCACCAAAAACTGCCCTTGTTTTGAGCATTGTCTCCGCAACTACCGGAGAGCCGACGGGGGTGTAGACAACTTCGCCGCCCGCAGCTTTCACAGCATCTTCAACGCATCTCGAGGAGGAAACTGGTGTAACCACGACTCCTCCCCCACTATTTTCAACATAGTACTTCGCCATAAGGGCGAGTATAACGTCCTCACTAACAAATCTGCCCTTCTCATCCACAAACGTGGCTCTATCTGCATCTCCATCATGAGCAACGCCAAGGTTGGCGTTCGTTTCTGCAACGACATTCTTTAGTTGTTCCACGTTCTCCTCAACTGGCTCAGGATTTCTTGCCGGAAATCGCCCATCGGGATGGGCATTTATGCTAACCACTGCACAGCCAAGCTCTTTGAGCAGTTGCGGGCTCGTAACACAGCAAGCCCCGTTTCCGCAGTCAACAACGACTTTAAAGCTCTTTGCTGCAATGGCATCAGCGTCAACCTTCTCTTTTATTCCGTCAATGTAGAGCCTCTTGCAGTCCTCGGTATAAACCTGGCCTACATCCTGCCAAGAGGCGATGCGGTAGGTTTTGTTCTTGTACATTCTCTCGCTTTCTTCATCCATCTCCCTCGTAAACTCTCTCCCGTCGTCCTGGATGAACTTTATACCGTTGTACTCCTTTGGATTGTGGCTTGCGGTCACGACTATTCCGCCCGGAATTTTCGGGTTAATTTTAATATAGTACTGCAACGCTGGAGTTGGAATTAGCCCTAAGTCGACTACATCGCTGCCCGTAGATGTTACACCGGCTATAACAGCGTTTTTGAACATATGGCTCGAAATGCGGGCATCCATACCAACGGAATCCGACCTTTTCTTAAAGTTCCCATTACCCTGCCTAGGTTTAAAGCCATCTCAACTGTTAGCTCCTCGTTTGCAATTCCACGAACGCCATCAGTACCAAAAAGCTCACCCGCTCCTCCAATTCTTGCCATGTATCCCTGTATTTTTCAAGAGGTATTTTTCTTTTTGGATTCGGAGTGATTCGTATTAATTTATGGTTTTGTCTATGGGTTCCTACATTCTCTCCAGATATCCCAACAGACAATTCAGCAAAAACTAACAAAAGTTTAGGTTCTTACCAAATCAAATCTCAGCCAGCTTCTGCAACACTCTTTCTCTCTGACTATACCCACAAAACTTAGATTATTGGGCATTTTCGTCACATCTGGGTTCGTTATTATTAGTTTCTACTTTTTATTTTTTAAAAACTTTAAAAAATGAAAAAACTTCTCTAAAATTTTCGGCAGCCACCATGAGAAAATCCAGAAGGCATATACCACAAACACAAGCCAAGGCACAAACCAAGGCATTACAGAATAATGCATGAATATCGGAAGAGCTAAAATTAAAATTAAAAAAGGACATAAAAATATAGCTGTAAGTAATTTCCGTGGGTAATAGTTATGGCTGTACTGTTTATGAATTATAATGAATTCAGCTAAAAGTAAAGTACCCGTTAAAAAATACATGCACAAAATATACGGCACTGATTGCTGAAAGAACTCCTTAAAAACGTCATAGCCTAAATTTTTTAATTCAATGTTTGATTCCTGTTTCATCAATCTTTGTATCAATCTACTTCCAAAACCCCATAAATAAGCCATAGAATATGTAGATACCATAAAAACTAGGGGTATAGTGAAAGAAATCCATACAAGAACCCAATCCCTCATCCAATCCTGAAACGTGCTAATTTTCCTGTCTCGTTGGAGAACTTGATGGTAAAACATAACTACAAATGTATAAATAAAAAAAGAAATTCCCGCCAGCTGCTAGTGTAAAGTCACAAGTTCAACTCCAAGGCTAACGTACTGAGTAATATGAGTAGCGTTAGTGACATCCATAATCTTCTGTCAACATCCAACTCAAGAAAATAAAAAGCTTTGGTCTAAAC
>QMZF01000141.1 GCA_003663055.1 Archaeoglobales archaeon
TCTTTGCTGAGTGGCATTTATTATTCTGATGTCTTAAGTTTACCACTACGAGTCTTTTTCTGCTGTCTGCTTTTCGACTAGACTTCTTGCTAACTCTCAATAAAATTTGTTCGTAGCTCTTGCATCGTAGCTAAACCCCGAAGCTTATGTAGATGAATGCTTATCGTAACATAAAATCCCCCTTAACAGCGATAATCTGTTAGATCTTCTTAGCAACTATGATCTTTTCCAGCAAATTCGTATGCATCTACTATTTTTACTACCGAAAAGTACTTTTCAAGTGTTTCGAGGTACTCTTCAAAGGTAGCGTCTCCTTCAAAGCTGTATATTCTCTTCGCCTTTTTCACGCCACTCCATGAGACCATACACCATTCGATGTCCAGCAACAGACTCTTGGATTCTTCGCCTTTGTGGTAAAAGACGTGTTTGTTTATGAAAATGCCACCATCTTTCAAGCTTGCGTGTATTTTCGGAATGAGCTTCGGATTTCTTCCTCCGGGGTTGTACGAGAAAAACACGATGTCGTAACCCTCTCCTATGTCATCAGTAAAGAAGTTCCCGGCGATGACGTGAACCCTTTCCGCTCTGAGCTTTGATATGTTTTCCTTCGTTTTTTCAAGAACCTCTGGAAAATCGAAAACGTAAGCCTCTAAGTTCGGATTGAGCTTCGTGAATGCGATAGCGTAAAGACCATGTCCGCCTCCAAGATCAAGGAGTTTTCTGGCTTTTTTGAACTCTGGAAGGCTTGAGATTATTTTGACAGTTCTCTGAAGTTCTCCGCACAAAGCCTGAGATGCGAGCGATTCGTTGTGCTCTTTAAAGAATCCCTCCTCGCTTATGGTAATAGGGCCACTTTTGGCAATCTCTTCGAGTCTTTCCCACAGCTTGAGGTTATTCCTCAAATCTTCAAATACGGAGCGTTGGTAGAGTGGAGAATCTTTCTTCAGATACGCGTCACTTATCTCCGAGTTTTTGTAGAATCCATTTTTCTCAACTAAAAGCCCCAAATCGACCAGAATTTTGCAAATTTTATCCATAAAATCTGGATTCGCATTCGTCTTTTCGCAGATTTCAGCTAGGGTCTTTGGCTTATTTAAGAAGTCGAACACACCCATCTTCATTGCTGTGTATATAACGCAGAACACTTTAAAACTCCTCGAACAGTCGTTTAGCATCTCGTACAGCGGTTTCGGACTTACAGACGGTTCGTTGACGAGGAAGTCCATGCAACATCACCTTTCAAAACACCTTGGGTATAAACCTCCACTGCGTTTCATATAATCCTCGTGGTCTTTCCCAAATTTTTCCAGTAAAGCTTCTCCTCCTGATTGGCTGAAATCGTAAGCGTCGTAAAGATAATTGCTGGAATAAAAATCAAAGAATTTCCCAAGTGCAGTAACATCCCAATGCCCCAGTCCAACCAGCATTGGAAATTCAACTACTCTCACAGGTTTTGCCAAGAGAAATCGATCCAGTATGCTATTCATAAACCACGCTTCCTCTCCTACTGATTGCTGCTGAAATCAGCAGAATGGTCGCTGCGACAATCGTAATTGAAGAGCCGATTGGCAAATCGAAGACGTAGCTCACAGAGAATCCGAAGATCGCAGAGAGACTTGCAAACGTTATCGATGCGAGCAGTTGACCCTTCGCAGTATCTGCAACGAGGAGTGAAGATGCAACGGGGATGTAGAGGAGTGCAAATATCAAAAATCCTCCCGTGATTCGAAGAGCTAAGGCTATCGCTACGCCCATGAACGCTAGGAGGGCGAGCGTATGGGAGTAAACGTCAATCCCTTCCGCTTCCGCAAGCTCTCTGTCAAAGATTATGCTGTCTATTTGAACTTTAAACACCTTGAGGTAGAAGGCAAAAGCCGTTAAAGCTACTGAGAGCATGACTAGCTTTTGAACGTCAACAGCAAGCAAGCTCCCCCAAAGAACCATCGAAAGCGTAGTAGTTGCTAAAACCGTCGTGTTCGATAGATAAATCGCTATGAGCGCTATTGCCGAAAAGAATGAGAAAAGGGAAAGTGTGAGCACCTCCTTTAGGTGTATTCTCGGCAAAACGACACCAAGAAGGATTGCCGAAGTTACAGCTAAAACCATTCCCGAATAGGTTGGATCGGCCCTGAGGACCAATCCGATAGAAGCTCCAGCTAATGCAGCGTGGGCCACGCAAAAGCTCAGGGTTGTAATTCTGAACTTCTCAGCGTAGTAACCAGTTGAGGATATGAGCACACTACTCAGGATTGCTGATAAAATGGATTCAAGAAATATCAACTACTCGTCCCTCCTCCATCCTCACGATGTGATCTGCAGACCTCTTTACTATCGATGTGTCGTGGCATACGATTACAACGAGCCTGTCGCTATACTCCTTAAGGATTTCGCAGAGGTTTTCCTTTGTTTCAGCGTCAAGGCTCGAAAAAGGTTCGTCCAGCAGGAGTATTTCGGGATTTCTCGCTAAAGCCCTTAGTATCATGATCTTCTGTTGCTGACCTCCGCTTAGCTTTCCAAAGGGCTTTTCGAGTAAATCCAAAGCGTTCAACCTCTTTGCTAATTCGATGGCATCGTTCAAACTGCCTCGATTGAAAACTAAGCCAAGCCTGATCACGTCCATTCCCGTATAAGCTTCAGTCGGCGGTTTCATAAAGTCCTGCGGGACGTAGCTGCACTTCCTTCTAGCTCTGAAAATCCTTCTGCTCTTTGTATTCACTCCCAACAGGTAGGCTTCACCTCTGTATGGCTTCAGAAGGCCTATTATAGTTTCAAGTAGTGTTGTTTTCCCCGCGCCATTTGGGCCTGTTATTACGTAAACTCCCCTGTCGAGAGTCAGGGTGATGTCTTTGATCGTCGGTTTTCTGCTTCCAGAGTAGGCCACGTAAACGTTTCTAAGCTTGACTCTCATGTCCTCCTCTTCAAAGCTACAGCTATGACTATAATGCAAATTGTCATTGCGACCTCGAATCCTGGAGAGCTTTTAGTTGTAGATGGAGTTTCCTCCGCTTCACTCTTTAAAGCTTCTGCAAGCTTTTCTGCATTTTCGATCATCATTGTCGTGACGTTGCCCTCCAGTGGAAAGTTCGAAATTGCCACTTCTTTAGCTCCGATTTCTTCTGCAAGCTTTTCTCCAAACTCAGTCCCGCTTTGAAGGTTGTCTATGACGAGCTTAGCACCCTTGCCCTTCTCAACTATTTCTTCGTACTTCTTTGCAGACACCATTTCCGGTGGCGGATACGTTGCCAAAACGTTAAAACCTAGGAATTCCACGAAACCCTTTTGCCACTGCATGCATACCACAGGAGTGCCAACGAACTCATTCTCTTCGGCGAATTTCTTAAGATATGCTTCGGTTTCATTTATGGAGTCCAAACACTTCTTTAGATTTACTTTATAGCCCTCCTCCTCAAGCACTTCGGCGATTTTTACGTACTTATCCCTCAGAGCTTGGGGGGTGTTCCAAGGTCCAGAGACTTTTACGACCTTTATGTCCTTTCCAGACGCGTTTACGAGTTCATCAACCCAGGGCTCGAATCCGTGGCATACAATCACGTCCGCTTCACTTACCTTTTCGACGTCGCTCGGTTTTATGTCGTAGTGTGCTGGGCACACAGACGGCGAGGCTACGACTTCGCACTTTTCGCCTGTCAAATCTTCAACTATGCTCGCTAAAACTGTAGTAGAGCAGACGATTTTCGCCTCTGCTACCCCACTTAAGGCCGCAAGTACTAATATTAAAATCAACAACCTTCTTATCATGTAGTCACAATCGACAATAGAATACTTAACACTTTAGATTATCTGATTGGATTGTGTCCGAATAAGCATCAAACAACATAAATAATTGAACATCAATCTATCATCTTCTATGATAATAGCAGATATAGCGGAAAACAACCTGATTGAGTTGCTGAAGGAATTTGAAATCTTTGATAAGGAATAAGATATTCTTAGGAATCAAGCTTAAGCAATAGCGATGTACTTGCTTTCAAGCTTTAGATAGCACTACTCTTAAA
>QMZF01000142.1 GCA_003663055.1 Archaeoglobales archaeon
GTCAGACTGTTTGCAAACCTATCAAGCCCCTTTGCAACGAATGCCCCTTCAAGTGGTGTCCGAGAATTGGAGTGAAACTTTAACTTCGCTAGTCCCGTATCATAATTCTTTGTGCAAAAAATTAAAAATTTTGCATTTTAAAAAACCAAAAAATTTAAATGTCATACAGTTCAGCATATTCTTATGAGAAAGTATGTAATAATTGGAATTGTTCTCTTAATTGTTTGTATAGCATCTGGAGTATATGCATACACAAGCTGGAGCAACGAAAAGATGGCATACGATTACGTAGAGATGGGAGTCAACGAAACAGAAAATGGAAATTATGATAAAGCAATTAAGTATTTCGAAAAAGCTATCGAGCTTAACCCAAACTATGCAACAGCTTACTACGATTTGGCGTTAGCTTACGGCAATGAAGATCAATTCCACAGATACTACAAACTTCCCAGACAAACGTTCACACAGGCAGGTTATCCTGAAATGCAGGAGAAATATGAGAAAGCTGTCGAATATCTTGAATTGCTTGAAAAAAGGTTTCCCGAATACAAGGCAATAGCAGAGCAGGCATTAGGCGATGTAAATTTCCTATACTACTGCGGATATACAAACAGGGAAAAATACGTTTTGCCACACTACCTCTATGCCTTAAATCATACGGATGAAGTCGAAAAGCTCTTAGGAAAAGAAGGGGTTTCAGCACTCTACACAAACCTTGCAAGAACGTACCTAGCTATGGCTGAAGTGGAAGAAGCCGAGAAGTATTACGAGAAAGCCATAGAAATATACCCTGATCCCGGCATAGATTCTGCTTACGAACATTTAGCATGGGTTGAGCTTGAACTCGGAAAAATTGATGAGGCTTACAGAGTCGCAAAGGAGTTCATTGAACATGCCAAGAAATACGGATGGGACAGTGATCTGGGCTTAGCACCAGCTATGATCTCCTCCTACTTGCTTGGTAAGTACGATGAGGCAAAGAGTTATGCGGAAAGCATAGTTGAGAGATTTCCCGAGTCAGCCTATGTTGGAGAGGCTTACAGGATTTTGGCTATGATAAATTATCAGAGCGGGGATAAGAATAAAGCTGTGGAGATGCTCGAAAAGGATATTTCCAGCTGCAATGATGCTATTGAAAATCCGGAGGACGCAACGACAATTCCGACAGCTATGTACGAGAGGGCATTAGCCTACTACTTACTCTACAAATACACAAACGACTCGACGTATCTTGATAGGGCAATTTCCGATTTTGAGTGGATCGTGGAAAATCCAAAACAAACGAAGAGAGAAGTTGCTCACAGGAACTACTACATACTTGCACATCTCTCTCTTGCAAGCATACACTCTCAGAAGGGTGAATTCGATAAGGCTGAGCAGTATACAAACAAACTTAAAAATGAGCTTAATGGTGATCCAGACCTACAGGGATGGAAGACGCTCATAGGTTCTAACGTTAACATGCTAGCAGAGAAACTCGAGAGCGGTAAAGCAATAGAGATGCCTAAGGTCGTTTGGATACTGTCTCATTAAAGGTGATAAAAATGAGAACGAAATTATCAAAATTATTTATCATGTTGTTTATTTTTTATTTCTTTCTTTTAAGCGCTGCGGCTGCGGAAGTGAATGAAAAAAGTATTTCTGAAAAATATCCTGAACTAAAACCCCTGGTAGATTTTGTTGGCGAAGAGGAACTTTCAGTTTTACATTTGGTTGGTTTTAAGGCTGCTAAGAAAGCAATGGATGAACTAGATTTTGAAAGGGGTTCTTCGGACATTTTAGCTTTAACAGACGCAGGATACATAGCTAAAGTTGGAGAGTATACAACTGAGAAAGCTCTTGATGGATTAATGATGACCTCAGGTCTTTCAAGGGGGAAGAACAATCTTTTAAATATTCATAAACCTTACAACAGTCCGTTATGGTTTGCTTTCTTCAACAAGGATACTAAAGAATGTTTGTACCTTGAAGTTAACATGAGTGTTTTGAAAAAATATATAGAAAGAGAAAAAGAAGATAGAGTTGTTTTAGAAGAATTTATGAAGCTTGAAGATGAGGAGATCTTTGCAAAGATTTCCAAAGAAAACATAGACGCCAACAAGCTCTTAGAGAATCCCGAAGAATGGCAGGAAAAAATGGAGGCCAAGGTTTTTGGAGGGAACGAATTCAGCATAATAACAATATGTAATGTTTGGGCTTATAAGGAGCTTCCGAGCGATTTTGCCAGAGCTGTTGAATTGCATGACCATATTTGTCCAGGTTTAACTAGTGGATACCTAATAGCAAAATACGTAGAGAAAAACTTTCCAACAAAATATCCAAGATATGAATATATCGTAATTGCCATTCCACCGTGGTGTAAGGATGATGCTATAATCCAGTATTTTGAAACAAACGTTGGTCATAAGAGATTGTTTGTAAAATGGCTTACAGGAGAACAGAAAAAAGAAATTTTAGGATATTTACCCGAAGAGTTGAAGGATTACAGTACTGCAAACATCTTTATTAGATGGGAGAAAGGTAAACCCAAAGGTGAAGGAATATTAGTAGGCTTCAATTGGAGCAAATTCTACGAAGAAACAAAACCTGCTGGAGTTTCACTTAAGGAGTATAAAAAGTGGATTAAAGATTTTAAAACTTGGAGATGGTGGTGGGTAAGACTTAAAGGAGATCTGTACTTAGCTGACTACATGGAAAAACCCGAAGAATTCGTAACAATCATGAAAAGGTTTGATGTTGACAATCAAACTTACATTGAAAAATTAGAATCTGCAGGAGTAAATCCATTGGTTGAGATTGGGCTAATGCCAAAGCCAACTCCAGAGAAGATTGTTGAAGTCATCCCATCATGGGTTTATTTTACCATGGGGGTTTTAGTGGTGGTAGCTGCTGTAATGGGTGGACTGTACGTTAAATCAAGAAAGTCTTAACACAATTTTTAGGCGCGAAAGCATTTAGTTTGAAGATTGCTCTTTTCTGTTTTTTCTAAAAACTCTGTCAACTGTAATGAAATACTCCATTTAGAACACTACTCTGCCCTAAAAATAGAGGTAAATTTGGGGAAGGTTTTAGTATCAATTTGAAAGCCTAATGAAATAGAAAAAAGAAGGTTTTTAGCCTGCTAACGCCTCGAGTTCAGCCTTTATTTCATCAGCAGTCAATACAAGTTCGTATTCTTCTGCAAGCTTCAGTGCCTCATTTAGAGTTTCCTTAGCCCTTGCTATGTCACCCATTTTTGCATAGGTTATCCCTATGAATTTTAGGGCCTCGACATAATAATCTGTTTTGCCGTAGGTTTTATAATACTCACCGGGCGGAAACACTTTCAGAGCATGTTGAAAATCCTCTAGTGCCTTCTCATAAATACCAAGGTTTAAATAGCATTCTCCCCTCTGCACATAGTATCTGACAAGTTTTCTCGCTTGTTTTTCCTTTTCTATGCTCTCGCTTAACAGTTCTATAGCCTTTTCATAACACTCTCTAGCTTTATCTTCATCCCCCATTTTCGCATAGCATTTTGCCATTGAAATGTAGATTCTGTACGATTTCTTTAATTTTAAGGCCTGTTCATAGTCTGCCATTGCCTTCTCGTACTCACCAAGCATGCAGTAGCTTTCTCCCCTCCTATAATAATAGGAATACATATGTCCATACTTTTTCTCTTTCTCTGAAAGTTCTATTGCGCGGGTAGCGGTTTCAATAACCTTCTCGTGTTCTCCCATTTTCATGTAAGCACCTACAAGGTGGCCTACGGCAATTCTTAGGTCTGGATATAATTCAATTGCCTTCTCGTAATTGCTTACGGCATCGCTGAAGTATTTTTGGAACTGGTAGAGATTCCTCCCCTTACTATAATACACGCCTGCTAATCCTTCCTTACCGGCTTTAGCCAAAATCCAATCTTTATTTTCTAGCGCCTTATCATAGAATTTGTCGGCTTTCACCCACTCCCCATAGCGATAATAGGCATTTCCAAGTCCTGCATAGGCTAACGCGTAA
>QMZF01000143.1 GCA_003663055.1 Archaeoglobales archaeon
CCTTTTTCCACGAGCTCAACATTGGTTCTTAAGTTGAGCTCTTTTTGCAATTCCTTCTGAACCTTTTGCCTGATTTTTTCCAAATCTGCAAGCTCGCCAGTGAACACTTCATCTCTCATCTCGACTTTAACCGTAAGCTCGTCAAGCGAGCCGTTTCGAGTTATCACTACTTGGAAGTGGTCTCCAACTTCTGGAATCTGCATCAGCACGTGCTCTATCTGGCTGGGAAAGACATTTATCCCTCTGACAACTATCATGTCGTCTGTTCTGCCAAGAATGCGGTGTATCTTCGGATGAGTTCGCCCGCACGAGCATTCATCATCCATTATAAACGTTATGTCGCCTGTTCTATACCTTAACAAAGGTAAAGCTTCCTTTGTAAGGGGTGTGAGTACGAGTTCGCCTTTTTCACCTTCTGCAACGGGATTGCCTTCCTTATCAACGATCTCTACGAAGTAGTGGTCGGCCCATATGTGAAGGCCGTTCTGCTCTTCACATTCAAAAGCAACGCCTGGCCCGTTCATCTCACTTAAGCCGTAGGAGTCATAAGCCTTTAAACCAAAGGCATCTTCAAGCCTTTTGCGCGTGCTTTCACTCCACGGTTCAGCTCCGAAGCATCCTATTCTCAGCCCTATCTCGTCTGGTTTGATGTTCATCGCCTCTGCAACTTCCTTTATGCGCATCGCATAGCTTGGAGTTGCATGTATAACGGTTGTTCCGAAATCGAGCATGTACCTTATCTGTCTCTCTGTATTTCCGGTTCCAGCGGGCACTACAGTTGCCCCAATTAGCTCGGCTGCGTAATGAAAGCCAAGACCACCGGTAAAGAACGTGTAGCTCACCATGTTCTGGAAAACATCTTTCTGCCTTACTCCCACCATGTAAAGACATCTTGCAACCATGTTGATCCAGTTCTCCAGATCGCTTCTAGTATAACCAACGACTTTCGGTTTTCCAGAAGTTCCGCTGGACGTGTGTATCCTGACAATTTTATCTTTAGGTACGGCAAAGAGGCCGAAGGGGTAATATTCTCTGAGATGTTCCTTGGTTGTAAAGGGGATTTTCACGATGTCTTCCCTACTCTTTATGTCATCGGGATGTATGCCAGCATCTTTAAGCCTCTGCCTGTAAAAGGGAACATTCTCGTATGCGTGCCTTATAACCCATTTTAACCTTTTGAGCTGGAGTTCTTCTATTTCCCTCTTTGGTAATACTTCCTCTCTCTGCCAGTATTTGCCATAGGGCATTGTGCCAATTGCATGCAATGAGGTATTTTAATCTTTCACATTAAAGCCGATCTCTCTAACAGTCTTACCATTGATTTCCACGACGACCTTATAGCTACCTTCTCTGAGCTCCCCGAGTTCTACAGTCTGGTTATACTTATGGAGGACTTGAATGCAGACTTCTTCGGGCTTTGGAGGAGTGTGTTTGAAGGATATAACGAAGGTGTTGTTTTTCTTTTCAATGCCTATAAACTCGAGCTTATGGCAGGGGTTTGGGAGTGTAACAACTACTTGCACGATCCAAACACCACCATCGTTGAAAACGACAATTTGAGTAGGAAATGACGTCTGTGTTGAAGGCGTAGGTGTTTCAATTTCGGTTTCTGTAGTTTCTATTTCTACAACCTCCACTGGCTTCTCTGGCTTCTGGGCACAGAGACAGAGGGTTGCGCTCGTTAAAAGCATAGCTATTGCAAATAATATTTCTATCGTTTTCATTATTGTACCTTCAATCAAGCTTTTAAAACTCTTTTGAATTTCTGATAAGGCTATAAGCTATAAAAAAGAACAATGCTATAATCGCGCCCATAAAGAAGGACATCGTAGTGGGAATCGCTGCAAAGAGTGGTGGGCCGATAGTCTGGCCAACTCTTATTGTGGAACCGAAGGCAGTCATAATGGCTGCTCTTTGTTCTTCGGGAGCGGTCGATATGATCAGATTCTGGAGAGCTGGTAACACAATTCCATGGCCAGCTCCGAAAATAAATGTTGCAAAAAACATGAGGGGTAGGACTGGAACTAGGGGGATTATAAGCATTGAGAGGGCGTAAAATGCAAATCCAAACATCATAGTTCCAGAACTTCCAAATTTTTTTGTGAAGAAGGCGAGTTTCGAAGAGAATAAAGCGGAAAATACCGATACGGAGGAGATAACAATCCCCACAACTGCTCTGTCAGCCGAGAACTTCTCTACCAGCAAGAACGTCAAGTGAAGGAAAAATGCTCCATAGAGTATTACGAACACCGCACCGCCTGTAATAAATTCAAAAAGAATTTTTTTGTTGATAGCAAATCTCATACCGGTGAGGTAAGCTGAAAAAGGTAGTTCGCTTCTAATATCTGGATAGGGCATAAGCATTACAGCAATACCTATAGGAATCGCTACGGCAAAAGTTAGGAACGGATAACGCCAGTCGAAGTGGGCAAGTATCCCGCCAATTGCTGGATAGCTCGCTACACCTATTGCCAGAATGCTGGCGTTGTAGCCTAGAACCCTTGCCCTCTCTATTCCCTCGTACACATCTCCAATTATCGTGGCCGACAAAGCTGTTAATGCGGAACCGCCAACCCCTTGTAGAAATCGAAGCAAGAGCATGGTCTCGTAGTCTGCAAATGCACACGACGTTCCAGCGATGGCGAAGAGGAAAAGAGACGGCACAAGAACTTTTTTCCTTCCGAGTCTGTCTGCGAGCATCCCCATAACTGGGGCGAGAAATATGCCCGGAAGCGTAAATGCCGTTATCAGCATAGCAACTTCCACATCGCCAATTCCAAAGATCTCTTTTATTTGTGGAAACACTGGCCAGAGTATCGATACGCCCATAACACCCATGAGGGTTACTCCAAAGATCGCGTAGATCACACAAATCCATTGAATTTCAGCTTTTTTAACCTTAACTATGCGAGCAGAAGAATGAGAAACAATGCGATAATGGTATAGATTACGTTCAGAATCGCACTTAAAACTGCTATCTTGAAGCCCAGCCTAACTCCAAAGTACGCTATTCTTCCCGGCAGAGAGTGGCGAAGCAGCACGGCTGACATCGAGACTATACTCGCAAGGAGCAAAGCAGAAACAGCCTCAACCGGGGTAAGCATGCCCTCTGCCAGCATAGAACCGGCGAGAGCGAAAGCACTCGTAGTGTCTGCAATTCCCACTGCGATTATTGCTGAAGCTTCGCCTGGAAAACCAGCAACGCTTATTTCTTTAAGGGGATCGAAGAATCCGTATGCATTCAGCAGCGCAGCAATAACGTACACGACAACCAGCCTTGGCAAAATTTTCGTTAAAGCTTTCCACGCATGCTCTAATCCTGCTCTAACTTTCTCCTTTGAACTTCTTTCGTTGGATTCTGTTTTACTGCTTATCCTTGCCTCTACCCTAGGTAGCATGAAGTGTCCAGCAATTACGGCTGTTGCCGTGACGCACACACTCACGAAGAATCTTGCTGTAATGTATAGTGTACCAGCAACAAGACCAAGAAGGGGAACCACAACGGGGATGAAGTAGATAAAAAGGTGGTTTACAAAGCTGAAGAAGCTGCTAACGAAGGCTGCGATAATCGTTTCTCTCTCACTTATAACCCTCTGCTCACGAAATCCGGCAAGCATGGCCATTGCAGCACTTCCACTTGCAAGATACGTTACAACAGCTAAGGAAGATTCTTCTGAAAGGTTAGCTATTTTTACGAGGGGTTTAAATACAAAGGAAATTCTCCTTATAACTCCGAACTCATTGAGTATGTTGGCAACGATAATTGCGGTAACGAGGACTGGAATGACGTTTTTCAGAAGGTAGATGAGTTTGGCAGTAACTATGTGAAGCATAGAGCAAATCTGTCTTTTTTTCAAAAACCTTTTGTTGTCTCTTATTGCTTTCAGCTCTTTACTGCAAGTTATCTTGCTTTTCCTCTGCTTCGTCTGAACGGAATATATTCCCACCTAAGAGTTTGGCATCATGAAGTGGAGAATCGTGAAGGGTGAAAGAGAG
>QMZF01000144.1 GCA_003663055.1 Archaeoglobales archaeon
GCGTGTGATCTAAGCGACACAACGTCTGGTTCAAATGTCATGTATGCCGCGCCGCGAGCAGATCCGCTGACGCTGGAACGGGTGCGCAAGAGTTGGACCCTTCGTTGGCTCTTCTTCTCTTGTAGTCTGTTTGCAGTTAGTTCGTTGAAGTACAAGCGCGCACGAGTTTGCGTTTTGGCGAAGTTGGGGGCTTGCGCCGGACCACGTCGACTCCCCAATGCTCGCAGTTCTCATTCCTGCAGGGAAATCGTACATTGCCGGAATTTCGCTCGCACTGTGAAAAACCTTGCGCCAGCCTTTCGCTTAATAACTTTGATGTTTTTTATATACTTTGGGTAAAATTTTTTAGTTTGTTATACAGAACCTGACAATAGTTTTCCACATTATCTGTAGCTCATCATCTTGCCGAAGCTTCGCTGGTCAAAGAGCAAAAACGATCGCGTTTGGTCACTTCTGGATGTTCAATCTATCCAGGTACGGGACTGAAATTATCAGAGGTATCTGTCTCTCCCGTATTCCCTCTAACTCTTACCTTCGCTCTCAGCTCTCCACTCGAATCGTGCGCCAGGGTATATCGCCTATCTTTAGGCCAGCGAGTTCTACATCCTTTCAAGAGGCTCAATTCCCAGCAACTCCAGACCGTTGCGGAGAACTATCCTGCACGCATCTACAATAGCAAGGCGGTGCATCCTGAGCTCCGTTTCAGCCTTTAGAACGGGATGCTGGGTATAAAAATCGTTGAAGTTCATTGCGACATCCATGACGTAATCTGCAAAGATGTTAGGGCGCAACTCCTTTACAACCCTCTCCACAACAGCAGAAAACTTCGATAGCAGCATAACAAGCTTCCTCTCCAAAGGAGTGCACAACTCAGCAGCAAACTCCAAATCGGGCATACCTTCGCTTACAGCTTTGCGCAAGATGCTACAAGCCCTTGCATGTGAATACTGTATGTAGCTCGCGGTTTGCCTTTCAAAGTCCAAAGCCTTCTTCCAGTCGAAAGTGATCGGTTTCTCTGGCGAAACCCTTATGAAATCGTAGCGTAACGCTCCGACTGCAACGGCTTTGGCAACGTCCTTTTTCTCCTCTTTACTGAATTCCCTGTTCTTAATGATCTCATAAGCTTCTCTATAGACTCTATCGATTAGCTCGTCCGCTGAAATGAACTTGCCCTTTCTCGTGCTCATCGAACCTTCTGGCAGTGAAACGAACTCAAAGAATACGATTTCGGGAGGTTTAAGGCCAATAAGCTTTAGAATGTCTGATAGCTGATTCGCTATGAGTTTATGGTCTGAACCGAGGATGTTTATGAAGCGTTCAAAGTTCTCATTCTTCCAGAGATGGTACGCAAGATCCCTCGTAACATAAAGCGTTGTGCCGTTCTCCCTCCTAATGACAACTTCTTTCTCGTAACCAAGATCGCTTAAATCAACAGTCCAGGCACCATTCTTTCTTATCAACCCTCTTTCGTCGAGCATTGAAATTATGCGATCAACGTAGTTGTTCCTGATGAATTCAGATTCCCACACGTACTCATCATGGCTGATATTGAGATTTCTCAACGTTTCTTTCGCCCCTTCGAGCGCCCTGTTTACAACATCCCTAAAAAGCTCGATTGTCTTTTCATCTCCCTCTTCGTAGCTCTTCATTAGCTCCTCTACTTTCCTCTCAATTCTGTCTCTTTCTTCGGGGTGCTCTTCCAGGTAGCGGTTTATGGCTATGTAAGCTTTGGCTACAGCATGGTCTGGTTTTTCATTGCTTATTCCGAATTTTTCGATACCTAAAACCGTTAGCGCAATCTGCCTCCCCATGTCGTTGACGTAGTAGTGCGTTGTTACATCGATTCCCGCTTTTCTGAACATTCTTGCAAGGATGTCACCTATGATGGAGTTCCTAATGTGTCCAATGTGCAGAGGCCCATCGGGGTTTGCAGAAGTATGCTCTATTAGCACTTCTCCACCAAGGTTTAGCGAGCCGTAGTTTTCATCACTATCAAGGATAAAATTAACTGTGTCTTCGAGAAATTCGAGGCTTGCAAAGAAGTTTATGTAGCCGTTAACGACTTCGACGCTGCCAATGTATTCGCTTTCAATGCTAAGCTGTGAGGCTATCTCTTCTGCAACGTCTTGGGGCTTTTCTCCTCTTTCCTTTGCAATTTTAAACGCTATCGTGCACGCTAAATCGGCATGCTCACTTTCTCTAACAAAGCGTTCGTCAACGTCGAACTTTTTTAGCGATTCTATGACATCACTTCTGAACCGCCTGAACATCGGCTAAGCTTTTGCAGGTGGGTATTTAAATTGATGGTATAGTTTCTTTGATTTTCCTTTCATAATTTACTGATTTTACTAAACCTCAGCTCTTAAAGCTTCAATCGCATTCTTAAAGGGGATCAGGACAAGAACGTGAAATGCATCGCTAACCTTAAGGGAAATTTTGGTTCCGTTTACACTAACGTGAACTCTGTTTATATCCTTGGACACAACCTCAACCCACGAGCCTGTTTTAAGTTCAATACCCTTTTTCGTTCTGATAACTCTACCAGCCTCTCCAGCGGTCATATACGAGAGAGGCACAACGATTCCCATCTCCATTCTCATCACCCAACCTACTGAATAATTCGGTTATGAAATAATTAACCCTAAATTATTTTGGAGTGTTAGACTTTTTGCCAAAAAGATTGACAGAGTTCGCCGCTAAGGGCTAAACCCTAAAAATCTAAAATATTTTGGGTTAGCTATATTTTACCCTTACCTCTAACAAAAATGCATGGAAAAAGTTAGGAGTGCAAACAGCAGCGTTAAAGAAACATCGGATCTGATAAAAAAGCAGAAAAAATTGAGAATCGCATTTATTGGCGGGTTGGACAGGTGCGAATGTCGTTATAAAGAGGTGGCAAAGTCTTTTGGCTGTGAGCTTTACTATCACAACGGAAGGGGTAGGGCTGAGGACCTAAAGAGCTTGGTTAGGAGGTGCGATGTGGTGTTCTGCCCTACAGACATCAACGGCCACAATGCATGTAAAATTGTAAAGAGATTCTGTAAGGTTTTTGGTAAGAGCTGTGTGTTTTTGAGGAGTTCCGGGATTAGTCAATTTAGAAGAACTTTGGTGGAAGTTCTGCATTAGGAGAAGATATTAGCTTTTTAGCCTCTTTTCATTTCAGATTGTGTTTCCTCCATATAGCCCATGCTACACCACACCCTATAAGCAGTGCAATAGCACCACTACATTCCTCTCAGATTCTGGCTTTTCAACTCCCTCAAACAACTCAGTCTTTCCCCGTTTCTTTAGCATCTCTATCCTCATCTCTTTTGCTCTCTCATTGTGATACTTCCCAATTTCCCCTATCGTTATACTTATTATCTTCCCTCCATCATCAACTAAATCGGCTCCAATTCAAACTTTGGCGGTGATGCTCCCGGCATGTGGGCACTTACTTCAATGATGCCACAAAAGAAAACCAGCATTACTACTGAAATTTTGATTTTGCCCGCATAATTGCAAATATTTTTAGCTGAATAAATATATAGCCCTAATAAATTTAGGTTGCAATTTATTCAGCCTAAAAGATTTAGATTTTCGATTTTTCCCCTACATTTATTAGGATTAAGTATTTATTCAGTTAAATTAACCACCAATCATGAGAAGGTTACACGAGCTAAAACCTGGAACAAAAGCCATTGTTTCGGACATAGAAGGAAATTCAGCTTTAAGGAAGAAGCTTTTGGGGATGGGTTTGACAAAGGGTGCGAAGCTGAGGGTTGTAAGAAACGCTCCTCTGAAAGACCCGATGGAGATAGAAGTTAGGGGTTACCATCTATCCCTCCGCAAAGCTGAGGCTGAAAATGTTATTGTGGAGGTGAAGGAAGAGTGATAAAGGTTGCATTGGCTGGAAACCCAAACGTGGGGAAGTCGGTAATTTTTAATGCGTTAACCGGTGCAAAGCAGAAGGTTGGAAACTGGCCAGGCGTTACTGTAGAGAAGAAAGAGGGGA
>QMZF01000145.1 GCA_003663055.1 Archaeoglobales archaeon
TCTGAAATCGGACAGTAGAAGCAGGAATGGGGACACTGCCCAGTAATAAACAGTACGAGCTTTGCTCCCCTCCTACAAAGCCTACATCCTTCGCTGAGGTAGCTGTAGTAGCTTCCAGCTTCTATCCTCTTCATGCTTTTATTCTCTGCTTTACCCATTCTACGCCGAGAGATTTGATAAAGTAGCCGGCCCTCGGCCCATAGGTTTTGCCGAGTATTGCCTTGTATATCGCTTGGAACGCCTTTGCGGGCTTTATACCAATCTCGCTCGCAACGCTGTAAACGAGTTCGTGTATTTCTTCAGGACTCATTTCTGCTCTAAGCTTCTCTGCATACGAGTTGAGAAAATCTCTCTCTTTATCGCTAAATTCAACGTCAACCTTCTCCTTTATCTCAAACTTCAACTTTTCGGGAGCGTACTTCTCGAGCCATCTCTTTGCATACACGAGCCTGCGCTTAACGTCTTTCCTCGTTACCTCATCTATCTTATAGCCGGTTCTTTCAAGTATCTTCAAAACCTTTTCAAACTCCCAGTTCGCTATCTGACCGACAACAACAAGGTGTCTGAACGGAACATCCGAGTACTCGGCATCTTCGACCATCGATAGCTTAACGCTTCTCTCCTCCCTCTTCACAGCCTCCTCAAACTCGTCAACGAGGTCGAGAATAGCAGAAGGATCGAACTCGATGTGCCTCTCGGGCTTTGAGCGGATGATAAGGTACCTCACTATCTCCGGCGGCAGTACTTCGACCATCTCCCTTACGGGCACGACTATGCCCTTCGAGCTCTTCATCGCTCCAACGCCCTTGAGGTTTATCCACTCGTAGACTATTGGAAATGGCGGTTCGATGCCAAAGACTTCCCTTGCAAGCCTTACGCCCGTGTCATAGCTTCCGCCGGCAGCGGCGTGATCTTTACCGAACGGCTCACATGTAATGCTGAGAATTTTCCATCTGGCAGCCCAGTCAACCCTCCAAGTAAGCTTCCCTCCACCTTTATACGATGCCTTTCCTTCGTAACCGCACAGGCATGAGTAGTATATCCAGTTATCGTCAAAGCCTACTACTTTCGCTGAGTTCAGCCTTCCGCATTGCTTGCAGAGGGGCATGAAAGGATACCACGTCTCATCTACAGCCCTGCCAGTTACTTCCTTTATTATCTGGGCTATTTTGTCCCTATTTTTCAGGGCAGTTTTAATCGCATCCTCGTAAAGTCCTTCCTTGTACATCCTGTCCGCTTTTTTTATTTGCACTTCTATGCCGAGAATGTCGAGCGATTCGAGGAAGGGCTGGAGGAAGTGCTCAGCGTAGTTCTCATGGCAACCTTCAGGATCGGGAATTTCGCTGAGAGGCATTCCTACGTAATTCTCGTAATCTTCCGGCAGAAATGGATATCGCCTCCTTAGAGGATCGAAAGTGTCGGCTATGTAAACCATCTCAGCCTCTCCGCCCCTGTCTATAACTGCTCTCCTTACCGCATCGGCCGTCAGCATCTCTCTCAAATTTCCTATGTGGATGTGTCCCGATGGTGTTATTCCCGTAGCTATGCGGTGCTTGTTTCCCCTCTTCAGCAACTCTTCAGCAATGCTGTCGGCCCAGTGAATTTCAGTCATTCAGAATGGCAAAGCGGGGGAAGTCTATTTATGCGTTACCACTCAGAGAAGGAATGCCATGTCTGGTATATACGCCGTAGCGCTGGCTTTGACTATGCTAATTTGGGCAGGATCATTTATTGCGATAAAGGTGGCGCTGGAAGAGCTAAATCCATTCAACCTTGCATTCTACCGCTTCTTAATTGCTACGCCAGTCATGCTTATTGTTTGCAGGCTGAACGAGTTGAATCGTTGCGACATTCCAGCAATGGTAATCTTGGGTTTAACCGGCGTAACGCTACTCTATGCTGTGCAGTTTGTAGCGTTGGAGCTGACGAGTGCTACAAATGCATCAATACTAATCAACACGTCTGCAATCTTCATTGCTGTAATGTCCTATATTCTGCTTAAGGAGAGGTTTACCCCAACAAAGGCTGCGGGGATCGTTGTAGCGTTTGCAGGAGCAGCTTTAATAATTGCAGGTAGCTTCAATGCCTCATTTTCTGGATCAGCAATAGGAGATGCGCTTATGGTCTTCGACGGCTTTTTGTGGGCAGTCTATACGATTCTTGGCAAAAGGATGCTCGAAAAGTATAGTCCAGAGAGTCTCACAGCCTACGCGTTTGCCTTCGGCACTGCTCTTCTTTTTCCTTTGGCTTCGCTTGAGGGTCTTGAAAATCCTGCCTTAGTATCACTCCCAACCGCAGCTTCCCTCCTCTACCTTGCAATCCTCTGCTCCGTTCTTGCTTACGTCGTCTGGTATAAAGCGTTGGCAAAGATGAGCGCAACAGAAGTAGCAGTCTTTGTTTATCTTGTTCCTCTCTTTACAGCGATAATGGCTTTTCTGCTGCTTGGTGAGAGAATAACGCTGTTTACTGTTGTGGGTGGTATAATGACCATGGCTGGAGTTTACATGGTTGAACAATCTTTTAGGCATACCGAAAATCTTAAATAATTTAGGATAACCTAACAGACGATGATACCACTCGCAGTGATGAGAGATGGCAGTAAGGGCAGAGTCGCAGCGATAGCAGGAGGTAGGGGGGCACACAGGAATCTTGAAGATCTTGGTATCGTGGTTGGAAAGGAGGTCAGAGTTCTGAGGAACTCTGGCGGAGCCGTACTTGTTGCTGTAAATGGAACTCGCCTCGTTGTTGGAAGAGGACTCGCGATGAAGGTGATGGTGAATGTTGAGCAGAAGAACTGAGGATTACCTCGAGGCAATTTATCAGCTCAGCATGGAGAAGGGCTACACGAGAGTTAAGGAGATAGCATCAAAGCTGAAAGTAAAGCCTGCAAGCGTCTCGGAGATGATGGCAAAGCTTGCGAAGGAGGGTTACATTGTATATGAGAAGAGGCTTTTTGTAACTCTTACGGAGAAGGGCAGGGCTGTTGCCGAGAGCGTAAGAGAGAGAAGAGAGATTCTAGTAAAGTTCTTGGTAACGCTTGGAGTGCCGAGACATATTGCGGAGGAGGATGCGTGCATTATAGAGCACGTTTTGCATCCCGAAACGGTTAAACAGCTCAAGAACTTTGTTAGATTTGTTGAGGAGTCACCCATGGACCCGAAGTGGCTGAGTCATTTCAGAAAGTTTTGCCAGAGTGGTGTACACCCCTGCAAAGCTTCTTTAAAGGTCTCTTCTACAAAGGCCGATAGTCTGGTAGTCTAATCTGATACTTTCAGGGCTGAAAAGTTTTATTTGGAATTTTGGCGTAAGAGTGAAGTCAGAATGGTTATGACTTAAAAGGACGTGTCCGAATAAGCATAGAATAGTATAAATATATTGGGCAGATCTATTTACTTTTATGGTGACGGCGGATATAGCAGAAAACAACCTTATTAAGATACTGAAAGGATTCAACATCTTCGAGAGGAACAGGATATCCTTGGAGATCAAGCTTGCAGCAATAGCAATGTATCTTCTCTCTTCAAGCTTTAGAAGGATAGCTCTTCTCTTAAACGTTGGAAAATCGACTGTTCATTACTGGGTAGAGAAGTTTAAGGACGGTCTTGAGTCTGAAAGGAGAGAGAAAGTCAAAGAGCTTGTAATAGCTCGAATTGCTGTTGATGAAACAATTTTGAAGTACAACGGAAGGAAGTGTTATCTCTTCGCTGCTTTGGACGTAGAAAGGAATAAAATCATCCATCTGATTTATCCTGCAAGGAATGCATTGACGGCCTATTCTTTCCTTAAAGAAGTGCTTGGAATGTGTGAGGTTGAAGAAATTATTCTTGATAGGGGGCCATGGTACAGAGACGCTCTAAATCGTTTAGGTGTTAATTTCAAGCATGAAAGCTTTGGAGAAAGGAGCTTGGTTGAATCCGTCTTTTCTTCTTTCAAACAGAGAGCTAAGATTTTCTTCTGCTCGATTACTGTGAATTTCAGGAGGAGAGAGAA
>QMZF01000146.1 GCA_003663055.1 Archaeoglobales archaeon
GAGAACTTGTGGCCAAAGGGGATGCAGTTGTTTACGGCAGGGAACAGATAGTGAAGGATAATAGGTGTAACAGTAAAGGAGTTAAATGAGTAGGTACAAGAATTGAAGGATGAAGTTTGAAGACTTGCTGTCACGCATTAGGGATAGGGGGTACGAACTGGAGTTAGGCAACTCTATTTCCTTTGAGATAGGAGGTGAGAAATTCGTTGTTAAAGCCGATGCAATTGCAAAGGCTAACGGGAAAAGACTCATCCTGGTAAAGCGCGAAGAGTATGCTCGCCCCCTTACACCCCTTGAAAGAAGGACTGTTGCAATTGCAAGGCTCTTTGGAGTTTTGGGCTTTGCCATACTCACAAACGAGGTCGAAGTGGTAATTCTCGATGTGCAGACGGGGGAGAGGATAGACTTTGACGAATTGCCAGACGCTAATAACGCAAACGTTTCCGTAGAACTTGACTTCGATGAGGAAAGAGAGAGGAGGATAATAGCGGCAATAGGCTCTATTAGATGTCCGTGTTGTGAGGATAAGTGTACCATATAAATATATTAACAAATATTGCTATAACGCTGTTTTACCCAAACTTCGGCATTGCTCCTTGTAAAATGAGCGAGCATGTTATTCAAAAAATGTTATATATTTTACGGTAATTCCTAGCCCGATGAAACGGATGAAGGTTCTATCAGTAGTTCTTCTTTTTGCCGTTGCCATTTGTGGATGTTCCCAGCCTGAAGAAAAGCTGCCCGCCGTAAAAGTTGAGTTCATGCACTACAACATCACCGGCGTACACGTACTAAAGATAAACGATGCAAAGGCAACGTACATAAACCTTAGCGAAGCTCCAGAAAAAATATACAACCCATCTGATGTTCCATTTCCAGGAATACACGTTTTTGCATATTTTTCAAAGGGCGTCACACCGATAACATGGGTTCCGATAAATGCTGAAGGAGACAATATAACCGCGTATATAGGCTTCAGAAGTAGAGAAGACGTACCAAAGAAGGGAGAGACGCTTATAGTGGTTGTTGATGCCGTTGACCGCATGGGCAAGAGTTATGCGGAGGATTCAACGAGAGTCGTCTGGGATCCGAAGTGAGCACGGAACGCCACAGGCACACTTTCCGCAAACGTCTGTCAAAGGCAAATCATTAAAGAATCTGTCGTTTTCGAGGCAAATCTCATAGCATTTTCTTTTGTCCAGTCCATTCTGCTTCAAAGCTCCAAAAGCGCACTTCTTGACGCACATCCTACACTCCAAACCCCTTGCGTGGAGGCAGAACTCCTCCTTTTTTGGCTCTCCAGGTTTGAGCTCTGCCCGTGTTATCAGGCTTCCAAGCCTACCGCAGCAGCCTTTTTCGGTTATCAACATTGTGTGAAATCCAAAAGTTCCCAGTCCGGCTATGTAAGCGACGTGCTTGTGGCTCCAGTCGCTGATGAGATTTACCTCGTCGAAGTTGTGTGTTGGCGGAAGAGCGAGAGAAGCGTAACCCCTTGCCTCAAGCTTTCCTACAACGTAGTTTGCGAGTTCAGAAATAAGTCGATTGGTTTCGACGTATGAAGTAGCCCAGAGTCTTGAAGCGTACTTGCCTTTTACGTTGCTTTCAACGACTTCTTTCGTAAAAGGGATAAAGAACACGACTACGCTTCTTGCCCCCTCGAGAATTTCTTCGGGAAGCAGATGATTGTCAATTACCTTCCTGAGTCTTTCAAAGGGACTCGTTGCATCAGCAAAACCTACGACTGGCTCTCTCCAGAAGTTAATACTCCTCAGCTCCGAATATTTGCGAACGAAACTTTTAATCCACTCCTTGATTTTCCCTTCCATAGAAGAACTTGCTTTGATAATTTTTTTAAATCCCGCGGAAAGCGGAAAAGCATGCACGATATCAACTTCAGGGAGATCGAGAAGAAGTGGCAGAAAGCATGGGAAGAAAACGGAGTTTTTAACGCGGAGCCTGATTCAAGACCAAAATTTTTCATAACAATTCCATATCCTTATCTTAATGGAAATTTGCATGCTGGGCACACGAGGACGTTTACGATAGGTGATGCTGTAGCTCGTTATAAACGAATGCTAGGTTATAACGTACTCTATCCTCTTGGCTTTCACGTAACCGGAACGCCTATAATCGGGCTTGCGGAGCTGATTGCAAAGAGGGACGAGAGGACGATTAAGGTATACACTGAGTATCATGACGTTCCACAGGATGTCTTGCTGACTCTCACAACGCCGGAGAAGATAGTTGAGTACTTTTCACAGGAAGCATTAAAGGCGCTGAAGTCCATAGGCTACTCTATAGACTGGCGACGATGCTTTACAACGACGGACGAGGAGTATCAGCGCTTCATTGAATGGCAGTACTGGAAGCTGAAGGAGAAAGGACTGGTCGTTAAAGGCTCCCATCCGGTTCGTTACTGCCCCCACGATGCGAATCCCGTTGAGGATCACGATCTGCTTATGGGTGAAAACGCCACAATAATTGATTACACGGTCATCAAGTTTTACCTCGATGAAGAGGGCATAGTCTTTCCGTGCGCAACTCTTAGGCCAGAGACTGTCTTTGGCGTAACGAACATATGGCTTAAGCCAACGAAGTACGTTCTTGCGAAAGTGGATGGCGAAACTTGGTTTGTCAGCAAAGAAGCGTACGAGAAGTTAACCTATGCGGACAAGCAGGTGGAGCTCGTTGGAGAAGTAGACGCAAGGCAGTACATAGGCAAATTCGTCAGGAATCCTGTTACTGGAGCAAAAGTCCCTATTTTGCCCGCTGAATTTGTTGACACCGATAACGCAACCGGAGTGGTTATGAGCGTGCCAGCTCACGCCCCCTACGACTACGTTGCCATTGAGGAGCTGAAGAGGAATGAAGATGTTCTGAAGGAGTTTGACATTGATAGGAAATTAATCGAGTCGATCCAACCGATCGTGCTTATAAAGGTTGAAGAGGGCGAAAGCATACCGGCGAAGCAAATCGTTGAAGAAATGGGAATAGAGAGCCAGGAAGAAGCGGAGAAGCTAGATAAGGCAACTAAAACGCTGTACAAGAAGGAGTTCCACAAAGGTGTCCTCCTCGAGATTACTGGCAGCTACGCGGGAATGAAAGTTGCCGAGATTAAGGAGAAGATACAGAACGACCTAATAAGCAAGGGGATAGGAGACATCTTCTACGAGTTCAGCGAGAAGCCAGTCGTATGCAGATGCGGTACGAAATGCGTCGTTAAGGTTGTGAAAGACCAGTGGTTCCTCAACTACTCCAATCCCGAATGGAAAGGAAAAGTCCTCGACTGGCTGGAGAAGATGGCCATAATTCCGGACTACTACAAGGAGGAGTTCAGGAACAAGATAGAGTGGCTGAAGGACAAGGCATGCGCTCGCAGGAAGGGGCTTGGAACCCGCATACCTTGGGATAAGGAATGGCTGATAGAGAGCCTTTCAGATTCGACAATCTACATGGCCTACTACATCCTCGCGAAGTTCATAAACGCCGGAGAGATTAAGGCGGAGAACATAACACCCGAACTCCTCGACTACGTCTTTCTTGGAGAGGGTAGCATCGAGAAGGCAGCAGAGTCAGCAAAAATTCCAAAAGAGATCGTTGAGGAGATAAGAAACGACTTTCTCTACTGGTATCCCGTTGATCTCCGAAGTTCGGGCAAGGACCTCGTCGCGAACCACCTCCTCTTCTTCCTCTTCCATCACGTGGCGATATTCAGCGAGGAGCTATGGCCGAAAGCTATAGCCGTTAACGGCTACGTCAGCCTTGAAGGGCAGAAGATGAGCAAGAGTAAAGGGCCTTTGCTAACGATGAAGAGGGCTGTAGAAGAGAACGGAGCTGATGTTACGAGGATGTACATACTCTACGCTGCCGAATACGACAGCGATGCTGACTGGAGAAAGAAGGACGTTGAAAGCCTCGCTTCCCATCTGAGGAGACTTTACAGCCTAGCCGAGCAGTACTACAGAA
>QMZF01000147.1 GCA_003663055.1 Archaeoglobales archaeon
AGGTTCTCGAGGGGCTTAAGGAGGAGATGATGAATGTTGCAAAGGAACTGAGAAAGGCCGTTTTTGAGTCGAGGCCAATAATCATAAGACACCACTGGGATGCAGACGGTGTTTGTGGAGGCGTAGCTCTCGAAAAAGCCCTAGTTGATCTCGTGGAAAAAACGAACGCAGACAGCGAGGCAAAGTATTACCTAGTAAAGAGAAAAGTGTCGAGAGCACCATTTTACGAGCTTGAAGACGTTGTTAAAGACCTCGATGAGGCTCTTGAAGATGTTGAAAAGCACGGCGATAAGATTCCTCTCGTCGTGCTTGTGGACAACGGTTCTGGCAGTGAGGATGTGCCGGCAATAAGGCAGTTCCTCGCTTTCGGAGCGGACGTCATAACCATAGACCACCACTACCCCGACGAGGAGGTTGATAGCTATCTCCTCCATCACGTAAACCCCTACAAGGTCGGAGGGGACAGCAACTACACCTCCGGTGTGCTATGCGTGGAAATTGCGAGGATGGTAAATCCTGAAATCGATGGATTGGAACTGCTCGCTGCCGTTTCAATCGTTGGAGATAGAAGCGAGGGAGAGGTGGAGAAGTACATAGAGCTATCTGGCTGTACAAGAGAAGAGCTTTACGATATCGGTTTAGCGCTTGAATTTGAAGGTTTCTACCTTCGCTTTAGATCTGCAAGTGGAATAGTCCACGAAATCCTCGGCTTTGGAAGGAAGGACAGACAGAGAAAGCTCGTTGATATGCTTGCCGGCTATGCGAAGAAGGCAATAGAGGAGCAGCTCGACACGGCGATGGCTGGCGTAAAGGTGCAAACGCTGCCAAATGGCATTGCTCTTGCAGCGTTCGACGTCGAGAACTATGCAAAGCGCTTCACCTTCCCTCCGCCTGGCAAGCTAACCGGAGAAATTCACGACAGACTCAAGAGGGAACATCCAAAGATCGTAACTATTGGCTACGGCCCGGATTTTGCTGTAATAAGGAGCGAAGGGGTTGAGCTCGACATCCCACGATTTGTGAAAGAATTGCAGCAGGAAGTGCCGAATGCTGGTGTTGAAGGTGGAGGCCACCTCGTTGTAGGATCGGTAAAGTTCATTCCCGCAAAGAGGAAGGATGTGCTGGCGAAGCTGGCTGCGAAGATTGGTTCTCTTTGATTTTTTGATCGTTTAAAAGTTCACCTTTTGCTTTTTTGTGGGTAGGCATTTGAATATCGTCAGAAAGTCACGATATGCCAGCATCTGCAAAGCTTTAAATTGTTTAAGTACCTATACAGATTTAATGAGCACACCTGAGCTTTTGAATGCAATTTATGAGGAACTCAAAGTCATAAAGGAGGAGTTAAAAAGATTGAACAGTAAAATAGAGCTTATAGAGGCGAGTTTAATTCAAGAAGAGGAGGTTAGTAGAGAAGAAGTTGAAGAACTTGACGAACTTTCCAGAGAAACAAGAGAAAATGGAATTCCGTGGGAAAAACTCAAAACTGAACTCGGTTTATGACTTTCAGAATTCTTGTACATCCAAAGGCTGCAAAGGCTATAGCAGGGCTGCCGAAAGCTCATCAAAGGAAACTGGCAAACCTTGTTGAAACTCTTAAGGAGAATCCTGTTCCCTTCAAAAGATTCGACATTAAAAAGCTCAAGGGTTATGAGAAATCGCTTTAGAGTTCGTTTAGGAGGCTTTCGCCTTATTTATGAGGTCGATAAGGAAGAAAATCTTATTCTGCTTTTGAAAATAGAGAAGCGAGAGGGAGCTTATAGATGAGTTTGATTTAATTGAGTATGGACTTGACATCCCGCGCCCACATCATTGTAGGATGATCTTTAGTCGCTCAACGCTCATCCTTATTGTTTTTACGGGCTTTTTACATCATTTGTTTTCATCATATGTTCCACCACCAGCTTTAAATACTCAATGAGGTGGGGGTGTGGCCCAGTAAGTACTGGAGACCGACACCTGTATGGAAGACGAAGTAGACGATAGTCTGAAAAGAAGTCTCAGGAACCTACTGTTCGACGGAGTAGCATCCTAGGTAATGTTTTCGATGCTAACTGTGGCTATAGTTAGCTCTTATCTTGCTTCAGTTAACGCTGATCCAGCTTTAATAGGTCTCGTTGCCTCTATTCCGTTCGTTTCGCAGCTGATACAGATTCCATTTGCCGCTCTTGCCGAGAACTTCAGCAGAAAGAAGGTGTCGTTTGTTGCCAGCTTAATCTCGCGCTTCTCTCTGCTGCTAATAGCCGTGGCTTGCTTGGTAGGCTCCATTACGTGGTTCGTAGTATTCTTCGTAATCTTCAACGTATTCAAGGAAATTGCGGCCGTTGCCTAGAGTTCGTGGATGAGGGATCTGCTGCCGTTGAGTATCAGAGGTGAGTTTTATGCAAAGAGAATGGCCTACGGCAAGTTTGCCTCGTTGATGGCCGTTCTAGCAGTTGCAGCGATTTTCCACTTTGCATCGGACTTCTACATCCCCTTCCTGATAGCATTCGTTGCGGGAATAGTGAGCTGCTACTTCATCAAAGGCATAGACGATGTAGAAGTTCAGAGGGGTAGAAGGGATTTAAGAAGGCCTCTCCGCGATAAGAACTTCCTCAAGTTAACTGCAGCAATTTCCCTGGAGGTTTGCCTCAGACATGACGATGCCGTTCTACTCTGTCTGCATTATAACAGTGCTTGGGTATCCAGTATGGGTGGTAATGGCTCTGGCAGCGGTCAGCCAGCTTGGCGCAACGTACTTCCTTAGGATTTCGGGTAGAATAATGGACAAATTCGGTAACAAGCCTTTTTGGCTCTTGCCTTTGCATCGTTCTCTCTCGCTGCTCCCTCTTTCCTACAATTGCGTTAGACTTCCTTCACACAACTGCTCGTTGTTTACGTACTCGATGGGTTCTACACCCCAGTTCTTGGAATAGCCTCTATGAACGTGATAACCTCATCGATAGCTGCAATGGGTTCAGTAACGTGGAATTCTCTTGTCGCTGCTCAGTTCAAACGCTGGCGTTAGCATTGGCTCTGCCGGAGCTTACGATATCCTCTTCATTCTCTCAGCTTTGCTGTCGATTATTGCAACCAAACTAAGGTTGTTTAGTGAGGAAGGGAACCAAACCAGGATGTCGTAAAGAAAGAAATAAGGCAGTCTACGACGACATAAGGATGGCTGTCTCCCACATTCAACTTAGCCCGTTAAGCAGACTCAACAATACGCTCGTAGTCCTTCTCGATCTCCTTCAAAAACTCCCGCCTGCTGAATCCCCTCGCATAGGCCAAAAGCGTCGCTCCTCCGGCTCCAACGCCCTCTTTAACGAAACCCTCTGCATAAGCCCTCAGTCCCGGCTTAACTGAATCACCAAGCCCTGGGTCTGCGGCAATTACTGTGACGGGCGAGATTCCAGCCATGTCTGCCGTGTTATCGTCCGCAACGTAAACAGTCGTTGCAATTGCCATATCTTTGCTTTCGTCTATCTTCTTTATGATGTGGGCTATTGCAGCCATCTGCGTTCCTCCTGCAAGCATAACGGGCTTTGACGAACCAACAGCGATTCCAGCAACGCCAACCATAACCGGATCGCCAACCTCAGCAATAACATCGAATACATCGTGACTCCTGACCCTCTTCACCGCACTTTCTATAACGTTCCTCTTCAGCTCTACCGGATTTGAAGGCATGCTCGACGAAACTGCATCCTTTACTCCAAAAGCTCTTAGCAAGGCTCCAGCAGTTGTCGTGCCGGCGGGAATGCTCTCGCCTATGACGAGAACGTCTGCAAGCTTCGACATCTGCTCTCCGAGCTTTTTCGCTCTCTCAAAAGCATCCCTAACCTCTTCGACGCTCATAGCCTTGCCATCTTTTATGTTCCCTCCAACCGGTGCGCCTATTGAAACGTAGGGTGTTTTTGGCTTAACTATAAGCCCGCTGTCAACAACAAAGAACGGCACTTTAGTAAGGCGAAGAGATGTGTAC
>QMZF01000148.1 GCA_003663055.1 Archaeoglobales archaeon
GAGAGCTTGCAGGAATGACGAAGTGGGAGTTTCACGAGTTACTGGCAAAAGAGAAGGTTGTGAGGAGATACGATCTGGAAGAGCTTGAAAAAGATGAAGAAGTTGTGAGGGAGTTGATTGAAGATGCTTCAGTGTATCTGTCAGTTGTTGAAGGAAACAACTTCTAAAGAAGCAGAATAGGTTGGCGAAGGAGAGTTGAGAGATGATCCATGTGTATTTGAAAAAGAAAGAGCTGGCAGAAAAATTTTATGAGCTTACTGAGGGAGCAGACTTCGATGAGTTCGCAAAAGAAAGCAGAAAACTTTAGAAAATCCTTCAAGCTCAAAGATTCTACTAATTCAACAGCTCAAACAAACGGCAAATCACTTGAATAGTTATACACTCGGAATAAGAATACCATTTTCCCCTATCACCCTCGCCTTCCCCTCAAAGTAAAGTACGACGGTCAATGCAGATATTACCGCATCAATTTCGTCATGTTTTGAAAGATTTTCTACACCTTCGACATGCTTTGATAGTTCTTGCAGTATCTTCTCCCTTCCCTCCCTTTTAAACTTCTTGGCTTTAGGAGCTATTCCCAGAATTTTTCTTGTAGCGTAGGGATAAACCTCAAAAACTGTTATTCCTGCATTCCTAAAATCTTCAGCAATCTGCATTCCCCTCTCAACGATTGGTCTAAAAAATTCAGCACCAGATGGAAAAAGCCGTATTCCCATTTCTAAAAGCTGTCGCTCACAATCCCTAAGCTGACCCGATTTAGGGAACGAGAGGGGCGCATCTATACCTACTGCATCGCATTCAACGACTCCAGAATAAACATCACACTGAATAAGCTTTCTACCCTGCAGAACTGCAATGTAGCTGCGCTTTAGCCCAACGTCAACACCGCAAACGAGCACAAAAGTAGTAGTTTAAAAAAGTTAAAAAGTTAATTATTCTTCACTCTCCTCGCTTTCTCCTCCTTCCTTGCCTCCCTTCTCCTCACTTTCGACGCCCTTTGCAGCAATGACGTCGTCGATTCTCAGAATCATTATTGCCACTTCAGTAGCGCTGCTGATCGCTTGCTTCTTGACGCGGAGCGGTTCGAGAACTCCGAGTTCTTTCATGTCCTCAACCTTACCGCTGAACACGTTAACTCCCGCATAAGCGTTGCCACCTTCATGGGCCTTCTTGAGCTCAACGAGTATGTCAATTGGGTCAAGTCCAGCGTTTTCTGCAAGACTTCTTGGAATTACCTCTAGAGCTGAAGCAAATGCCTCAGATGCGAGCTGCTCTCTCCCTCCAAGCGTTGGAGCCCACTGCCTGAGCTTAAGGCTTGCTTCAAGCTCGGGAGCTCCACCGCCAGCAACAACCTTTCCACTCTCTATTGCGGCCTTGGTCACCTTCACTGAGTCCTTTAGGCTGCGTTCCACTTCATCGACGATGTGCTCGGTTCCGCCCCTGATAAGTATCGTAACTGCCTTCGGATTCTTGCAGCCCGTAACGAATACCATCTTCTCGTCGCCAACCTTGCGCTCTTCAACCATTTCAGCCTCTCCAAGGTCCTCTGGCTTAACGTCTCTCAGGTCTGTGAGTATTCTTGCTCCCGTTGCCTTCGCAAGCTTTTCTATGTCGCTCTGCTTTATGCGCCTCACTGCAAGTACTCCAGCCTTAGCCAAGTAGTACTGGGCTAGATCATCGATGCCCTTCTGGCAGAATACAACGTTTGCTCCTGCATTAACGAGGGTATCAACCATTTCCTTAAGCATCCTTTCCTCCTGTTCGATGAACTTCTGGAGCATCTCTGGATCGGTTATCCTTATCTCCGCATCCGTTTCGGTCTCCTTAACTTCGAGGGCGGCTTTTAGAACTGCAATCTTGGCATTCTTTATGCGCTTAGGCATCCCTGGATGTACAACTTCCTTGTCTATTACGATGCCATCGATGAGCTCGGTGTCTTCAACGCTCCCACCCTGCTTCTTCTCGAGCTTAATTGCATCGTCATCAACCTTGTAGCCTTCGTCCCTCTTTTCTGCAACTTTTCTAACTGCATCAACCACGACCTTTGATAGGTGTTCAACCGCATACTCTGCATGCTTGCCGGTAATGGCCGTTGCTGCAATCTTTTTGAGGATCTCCTCATCATTGACATCGATGTCCATGGCAATGTTGTCCAAAACTTCCATCGCTTTTTCAGCAGCGAGCCTGTAGCCCCTTGCAATTATGCTTGGGTGAATATCCTGATCCAATAATTCTTCAGCTCTCTTAAGCAGTTCGCCAGCTAAAACTACCGCTGTTGTTGTTCCATCGCCTACCTCGTCCTCCTGCGTTTTCGCAATCTCAATGATCATCTTCGCTGCCGGATGTTCGACATCCATCTCCTTCAGGATCGTCACTCCGTCGTTCGTAATCACAACGTCACCCAAGCTGTCGACGAGCATCTTGTCCATACCTTTCGGGCCGAGGGTTGTTCTGACAGCCTCAGCAATAACTCTTGCAGCCATTATGTTCAGTCTTTGCGCATCCCTTCCAACCGTTCTCTGTGTGCCCTCCTTCAAAATCAGTACTGGCTGCCCTTGCAGAGTTGCCATCACATCACCTCCGCTGGCAATGGTAGATTAGTAGTTCTATATATTCCTTTCGGTCAGTCTCTTTTCATTCAAAAGAGTTATAAAATCTTTTGGAGAACTTACGCACTCCAACTCCTCTTTCATGAGAAACACAACAGAAGATACTTCTTTTTTAACTTCTTTTTCAACTATGTACGCAGCTTTCGTTGATACAACCTCAGAAACTTTGCCTATTATCGCCGCTCTTTTTTCAATTTCTCTAACCTGCTTAACGCCTGTAAGTACAGCTTCATCGCTAGTCTTGGAAACAACATCAAACGGGGCGTGTTTTATAGGATAAACCTTGACACCTATGCAGCGCAGCTGTTCTACTATTTCAGCTTCGCTGTTCTTCAATTCAACGTCTTTTGGTTCCACTTTTTCGTCAACAAAGTTGAGGAGGTCTATTGCTTTTATGACGTAAACCCCAAGAAATTCTTCAAGTTTCATGGCGTTTTCCACCGAAGTATCGATTCCTTCCTCGTACTTCTTTACAGCCCTCCTCGAAACACCGAGATGCTTTGCAAGCTCTCCAAGGGAAATTCCAAGCCTTTCTCTTGCTTCCTTAATTCTTTCACTGTCCAGTTTCACGTAGTATCCGCCTGGAGCTGAATATACCATAGGAGGAATGCTTTCCATGACAAAATCGTAGAACGTTGCGGTATTTATAACGGGCAAGCCATAGCGACTGTAAACAACACCTCTTTCGAGATAATCGAACTTAAAACGCTCTCCTACAACAATGGGCGAAGCTTTGAGGAGCTTAGCAACGAGTTTCATTTCAGCAGCCATTTCAGCCTTAAGAGAATCTACGTTATAGAGAACTTTAATTAGCATAACGATTTCATCCTTTCTTGCGACTACATCAAAACAGCGAGGTTTGGTTTCGACTAAATCCGTGACTCTAAAACCTGCTTTCTCCAAAATTCTGAGTATCGTTTCAACTACCGCTGCATGCATTTCAGATTAGAGTAGGTATGATTTACTATATATAGCTTTGCCACTTCGTATTGTTTGCGTTTGGTGTTGCTTTTGCGGTGTTGCAGGTGTGGCAAACTGTGTTTTTGCTCCATAGCCTTACAGATGCGGAAGTAATGTAGTCTGGTAGCTTATTTCCATTACACCCGCATTCTTTATAACTACACTTCGCCCATCTACATAATAGCAGGACATAGGTCTACAGCCTCCACCTTTGTCCTCACTCATTACAAACCTCATATCGAAGCAGATGGAACACACTGATCGTCTATTTATCAGCTGGGCTTCAACAGGTGGCAAATTATCTCCGAGGCTAACACAAGTCAAAAACTGGCAGTTTTAGCTGCA
>QMZF01000149.1 GCA_003663055.1 Archaeoglobales archaeon
GCCGGGAATGATGTCTATCGGTGTTCCAGGGCCTATTGCGGTTGCGAGCAACATGTGCCACAAGTTCCCGAAGGCTATGATAGGGGCATGGAGAAGAAAGAAGGTGGGGCATTTAGACGTTAAGCTCGCAGCTCTGATGGCTTTATCAGCAATTGCCGGAGTTCAGGTGGGTATTCAGGTACAAAACATGATTCTTCAAGCTCTGGGTGTAGTGGGAACGAACCTGTACGTCAGCATAGCATTTCTTGTAGTCCTCCCGACGGTTGCGGCGATTTGCCTAAGAGACGTGGTGAAAGCGAGAAGATACGGAATTGAAGACACTGAACCAGAATTTGCTAAAAAGCTTGAGCAAAAGTTCAGATTGCCGCCAATGATACACTTCAAGGTTGCAGGAAGAACGCAGTCTCTGTGGGTTACAATTCCAACGGGCTTTGCAACCGGTTTTCTTGCAGCAACGATTGCAGTTGGAGGTTTCATCGGAGTTCCATCAATGATATACATCATAGGTGCACCTAGCTTTGTTGCAAGCGGAACAGAACTTGGAATTGCGTTTGTCATGGGCTCAACAGGGACATGGACGTGGGCGTACCTGCTTGGAGCCGTTGACTTCAGACTTACAACCCTAATACTTGCAGCCTCGCTCATAGGTGTTCAGATTGGGGCTGTTGGTACAACGTACGTCAGGCAGTACTACATAAAGCTCGCAATGGCAGTTGTGATGCTCATAGTTACGGTAAGCAGAGCCTGCGCTGTTCCGGGCTATCTTACTGATTTGGGATGGATCTCGCTCGATCCAGGATTAAGAGCTTTGTTCGATTCGCTGGTGATGCCGTTAATGGTAGTTGCATTCTTATCGGTAACACCGATCGTATTAGTTCCAATGATAAGTGTGAGAAGGACACTTGCAAAAGCGGGAGTTCTCAGAGAGGCGATGGTTAGCACGGGCCACAAGGGAAGGCTTCTTCCGAAGACCCTGCTGTTCGGAGCAATTACCCTGACAAACTACTTCTTGCTTTTCAGAGATCCAGATGCATGGCCAAGGTTCATAACAACAATACCGCATGTAGATCCACTCATGGCAGTAGCGTTGTCAACAGGCGTTGTTGGTCTAGCGATATACTGGTCAATCATCCATGGAAACTTTGCTCACTGCGTCCTTGACTTAGTGAAGATAACTGCACTGAGGAAAGATGTTGCTGAGGCGATAAGCAGAGAGGGGATGCTTGGATTGGATAGATGGATTGCGAGCGTAAAAGTGAGAACGGCATCAAAATAAAAAATTAATTTTCTTTTTCTTTAAAGAAAAATTTTTCTTTTTTGAAATATAGAATTAGTAGAAGCTAGAGACTGCCTACGACATTCTGAATGCAAAGTGCGCCTATCGAAAAATCTAAGAAAACAAAATAGAGAGCCTTGATTAAAATTATTTGATTTTATTTTAAATACTTAAAAAATCGAGCGGAGAATTTAAAAAACGCTCGAAAAGTTTGAGTAAAGAATGCTGAAAGAGGTGAGAAAGCTAATTCCGCTGCCAATACTACTTGCGGCAATCTCAGCCATAGCTTGTATTTTAATTATTGAGTGCGTAGGAGGTGTGGAAAGAACCATACTTGCACTGATCATTCTCACCTTGCTCTTTATTTCAGCCATTTATTCATCCAGTATTCCATTCGTTGATGTTTTTAGCTTAGAGAAACAAGTTTCGAAAAAAAGGCAAAGAGTTTTTAGAGTCTTGGTTGGAACAGACGGTTCGGAACTTGCAAAGAAGGCTGTTGAATATGCGGCAGGTTTAGCTATGCAAAATAAGGGGGAGGTTTTGCTTCTTCACGTAATTGGCGTAGAGCCTAAAATCCCTCCATCTATCTGGACGACTTCTGAAGTGGAACGAAGGGATAGGGAGTACTTAGAGAAGCTTAGAGTTGCGGGAGAGTCCTTACTAAAAGAGGAATCCAACCGAATAGCTTTAACGGGGGTTAAGGTATCCACCCGCATAGAATTTGGAGATCCTGCGGAAAAGATATTAGAAGTTGCAGAAAGGGAGAATGTAGATATGATCGTTCTTGGGGTACGTGGCACTAGCAAGTGGAAGAGGCTTTTGCTTGGCAGCGTTTCTGAAAAAGTTATTGAGAACGCAAGAGTTCCCGTGCTTATTGTGAGGTGAACGTTAACTATGTAAAATACCGACTCAATCGTAGCTTAGCTTCCACACAGCAAGAACTCCGCTCCCAACTCTGCTTACTTCCACTAGTTTAAGTGGTATGGGTGGCTGAAAAGATGGGCCATCGGCGATGGTGGGGCCATTGCCTATGATAATGCTGCCGTAGTAAACAACTATTTCGTCAACGAGACCTTTGGCAATAAGCGCGTGATTGAGGCGAGCTCCGCCTTCAACCATAACCCTTCTGATTCCGATACTGTAAAGGTACTCCATTAAAGCTGCAAGGTCTACCTTCTCCTTCCCCTCAACAAAAACTCTGGCTTTTTTCCTCAGAGCGGCAATTCTATCCTCGCTTGCAAGTTCTGAAACTGCTATTAGCGTTTCCGCTTCGCTATCAAGAACCTTTGCATTTAGTGGCGTTCTTGCTCTGCTGTCTACAACCACGCGTAGTGGATTGGGGCTTAAACCTCTCTGTACTCTCATCTCTCTTAATGCTGGGCTTTTTACCGTAAGGTGGGGATTGTCGGAAAGAACGGTACCAATACCAACCATAATCGCATCGCTGTTTGCCCTTAGCAAATCAACTCTCTCCATGTCCTCCTTACAAGATATTCTAATCTGCCTTCGCTTTTCATCGCTAATTTTTCCGTCTACACTTGCAGCGACGTTAATAAAGACGTAAGGTCGCATATCACGCAAGTCCAGCCAGCTCCATGAATCTTCTTTTAGCAGACATCACACTTTTCTTATTCTTACCCGAAAACTTCACGATTATGTATCCCGGCTTGGGATACGAACCAACGCTTACGTCAGGAAACTCAGAAACGACAACTTCCAACTTATCGGCAATTCTATCCTCAAAACCCTCCACTCTTACCTTTTCCTCATAGTAGTTAGTAACGCCGAATCGAGGTACTATTTTTTCGAATATGTTTTCCATTTCCTTTGGAACGCCGGGCATCACAGCTACGTTTTCAACTATGAAGCCGGGGGCAGCGCCTACATCATTTTTTATCACTTCGCTACCTTCTGGTAGCATGGCCATCTTCCTTATTGCTTCTTCATTGGTTACTCTGCCTCTCATAGTCTCCACAGCCTCGTCGTTCAGCTCGAGTTTTCTTCTGAAGGCTTTGGCAACACCTTCTGCTGTCACATCGTCGTGGGTGACGCCGAGCCCACCAGTTACGAGAACAAAATCGGCCATTTCTCTCGCTCTGCTAACTTCCATGGCAATCTCGTCAACATCGTCGGGCACAACTATAACCCTCCTGACGTAATGGCCAAACTGGGTAAGCTTTTTTGCCATATACGTTGCGTTTGTGTTTTGCGTGTCCCCGCAAAGAAGCTCGTTTCCCACGCTGATAATAATGAAGTCCATAAGTTTTCTTGCTTATCAAAAAGAAAAGGTTTACTGTTTTACAGAGATGGAACTGTCAGCTGAAAGTATATAATTCCAGAGAGGCACGCTGACTCATGCAAAGCTTAGTCCAAAGCCAGACCATGCAGGGCATGAGAAAGATCAGGATGTGTTTTAGCGATGCCTTTCCGATAATCGTCGGTTACTTTTCTATTTCAGTAGCCTTCGGCGTTCTTGCTCAGAAGTACTTGGGGATGTATGCGGTTATGATGTCTGCTCTCGTCTTTGCAGGGGCAAGCCAGTTTGTAGCTTTACAAATGCTTATCCATAAGAGTTCGGCTTTGTTAATAGTTCTCACAACTTTTCTAGTGAATCTTAGGCAC
>QMZF01000150.1 GCA_003663055.1 Archaeoglobales archaeon
AACCCTCCTTGCAGCAAGAATTGAAACTATTCTTATCTGTTTCAGAAGGTTGTTCATTCTATCTTCGAGGTCGAGAACCTCCTCGGCTATATCCTCGCTGTCAAAAAGGATTGCAGAATAGGCGAGGTCTACAATAATTTCCGAGGTATCCTTAATCTCTATTAACAAGTCTTTAACAGTTCGCCGCATTTTTTTATCCCTTCTTCCCGACAATATTTAAGGGTTTCTGAAAATTAATTCTTTCTCGCTACATACCTCCTGAAAGACAAAGCCGTTAGAGCAATACACCAATCCTTTAAAACCTCCAAATCTCCATCGTTTGCCCCTTTTACATCGATGCCTTTTTCACTCAGAACTGCAAGCTCCTCGCTGTCTGTTCTGAAAACTACAAGTCCCTCATTCTTCAAAATCTCGATTGAATAAGGAGGGTCGTATATCGCTATGCGCTCGTCGGAACACTCAGCCCTCCCCTCTAAGATTTGTTTGAGAAGCTGGAAGGAATTCAGAATCTTGGAACAAGTCTTTCCCCAGTCCACAGATGAAAAGAGTTGTAAAGCTTTATGACAGTTTTGGTGGTAAACAGTCGCATAGTAGTATTGCCAAAAGTATATTAAAATTAGCATGACATCCCATTGACATATCGAAGTTCCAAGATTGGTAGCTCTGAATACAATCTTTTCTCCACCTTCAAAATCCAAAATCTTTAAATTTATCCTGTAGAGCCGAAAAGAAGGTGATAAAAATGAAGCAGCAAACAGAAGTAAGACAGCTCAGAGAGGGCGGTTACGTGATCATCGATGACGAACCGTGCGAAATTGTCAGCATGTCCGTTAGCAAGCCCGGAAAACATGGAGCTGCAAAGGCGAGGATAGACGCCATAGGCATTTTCGATGGGCAGAAGAGGAGTATAGTGCAGCCGGTAACGGCAAAGATATACGTGCCAATAGTAGAGAGAAAGAGGGCTCAGGTTATCAGCATCGTTGGCAATGTCGCACAACTCATGGATTTAACAACGTACGAAACTTTTGAGTTGACGATTCCTGAAGGTATGGAGCTTGAACCTGGAAAGGAAATAGTCTATATAGAATCACTAGGCAAAAGGAAGATAGCGGAGAAGTAAAATGCACATAGATTCTTTTTTTGCCTGCTCCAATTCTAAGCTGGAAGAGGCGGATTTTATCATATTTGGCATACCCTACGATGCAACGCAATCGTTTAAACCTGGTTCTCGCTTTGCTCCAAACGCAATAAGGGAAGCAAGCTGGAATCTCGAAGATTATTCCTTCTTTTCTCGATTTCCTCTCTATAAGGCCAAAATATGCGATGCTGGAAACGTAAATACCGATGGGACTTTTGAAGAGATTATAGAGAGAGTCTCAAATTTCATGAGGAGTTTTTCCGGCATTCCCATTGCTCTCGGTGGCGAACACTCCATAAGTTATGCGGTTGCGAGAAACGTTAGCAATGCCTGTTTCGTTATATTCGATGCACATCTCGACATGAGGAGCGATTTCGATGGTAATCCATACAGCCACGCATGTACAGCAAGGAGAATATACGAGCTAGGCAATGAAGTTGTACTTATCGGTGTGAGAAGCTGTAGTGAGGAAGAACTCGAGTTTGCTGAGAGCGAGGGGATAGAGATTTATTCTGCCCTTGACATACTCACTCGCGGCATCGATTTTATATTTGATAAAATAAACGCCGAAAAAATATACCTGTCTGTTGATATGGACGTCTTCGATCCTGCATTCGCCCCGGGGGTTTCGACGCCAGAACCTTTTGGCTTGAACCCGCTTGACTTGCTACGCTTTATAAACAATTTTTCGGGCAAAATTGTAGGCATGGACATAGTTGAAGTTGTGCCGGACATAGAGAAGGTGACTCAGACGCTTGCGGCAAGGTTAATAGTGGAGTTTATTGCTCGTAAATGCATTTCTTCCTCTTCCCACTAAAACACTCCTCGAAATACTTGCAATCCTCGCACGTCAAGTTCTTTCGCCTCCTCCTTCTCATAAACCCTGAACGCACAGATTGATGAGATATATAATCTTTTTGATTTCGTTTTAAGTTTTATTTTAAAAGCTTAGACAAATAGTTTCAAAGTTCCAAAGTCTCACAACCGCCCCTATACGAAAGAGCAATAGTTTATAGATGAATCTAGCATAAGAGTCTTATCTCGGTATAGCTTCTTCCCCTCTGTGAAATGTGAGGTATGTGGAGCGAAAACCTACAGTAGAACTCTCCCTCTCTGCCCCGAATGCTCAAGAAAGGACATTGCTGCAGAGTACGCGAAGTTATTGCACCCCGAAATCGAATACATTCAGAAGGGAAGGCCAATATGCCGTCTATGCTCAAACGAGTGTTCCACGGGTATTTGCGGATTGCGAAAGGTTGTAGATGGCAAGAGGGTTTCCCTTGTAAGCAGTAGAAGGGCAATTCTGTATGCCTACGAGGATCCGTTGCCAACTAACTGCTGTAACTCGTGGTTCTGCAAGGGAAGCGAGCTTTACGGAACAAATCTTGCCGTTTTCTATTACGGATGCAGCTTCGACTGTTTGTTCTGCCAGAACTGGGAACACAAGTTGGTGAATAGAGGAAGGGTTGTTGAGCTTGATGAAATCGTGGAACTAGCGATGAAAGACAGAATAAAGTGCATCTGTCACTTTGGCGGCACTCCCGAACCACAGCTGCCTTTTGTGTTGAGGTTTAGTGAGGAGGTGCTCAAGAGGAGAGACGTCATGATCTGCTACGAGTGGAATGGAAGTGCCATGCCTAAGCTTGCATTGAAGGCTGCAAAGCTTAGCAGCGAGAGTGGGGGTACAGTAAAGTTCGACCTAAAGGCTTGGAACGAAAACCTCCATCTGATGCTTACGGGCAGAAGCAATGAGCGAACACTTGAGAACTTCGGGAAGATATTTGAAAACTATCCAGAAGTGCTGTCAGCCACAACCCTCCTCGTTCCCTACTACGTTGACGAGAGAGAAGTTGAGGGCATAGCCCGCTTCATAGCTTCCCTTGACAAGGAAATTCCCTACTCCCTCCTCGTATTCCATCCCGACTACAGGCTGAACGACATGCCGATTACGCCGAAAGAGCAAGTAAGAAGGTGCTACGAAGTTGCAAAGAAGTACCTGAATCGTGTCCACGTCGGCAACCTCCACCTGATTGGCGGGTTGTAACGTGATGAGTATAGTAGGTAGTTTTTTATAATTTCCAGAAAAGTTCTGTTTGGTGTGCTAAATGTTTATAGTCATAGCTGGTGAGGAGGCTGGCCCCAAATCCAACAAACTCGGCGGAGTATGGAACGTAATCGATGCAGAAGCGAGAAAGATGTCCGAAATTGCCGAAGAGGAAGTAATAGTCGTTGGCCCGCTTTTCGAGAGACTTGGGCAGGACTGGAGTCCAAAGGGTAGACTAACGAAAACGGATTTCGATGAGCCAGTACCGGAAGAAATCGAGGAGGCCGCAAGTTCAGTACTTCCGTACGCGGCGGGAAGAACGAAAGGTGTAAACTATGTGCTTTTTAACGTCGAACACAGCCTTGAAAAGAGTGTTGAATACGATGGACAGAAGATGAGACTTTGCGACGCTATAAAAGCAGAAGCGTACAAACTCGTCGGCTTAGACTCGCTGCAGTATGAGACAACGAGCTACGGGCACGAATATACCCACTACTTAAACCTTAGCTATGCTTTGTCCGAGTTCGTAAAAGCTCTCGTCAAGTACGGCAAGGTTTCACTCCACTGCCATGAATATCCCGTTTTCTACTCGATTGCAAGATTGGAAAAGCAGAAAATTCCAGTAAACACCGTTGCAACTTTTCATGCGACCAAGGTTGGAAGGGTTTTGGGTGTTCAGGTTTTCGATAGAATAAAGAGTGGCAACAGCAGTTAT
>QMZF01000151.1 GCA_003663055.1 Archaeoglobales archaeon
AACACTCTGTCGACTATGTCCCATGACTTCTCTTTTGCAATTCCCTCGACTACCGCTCTCCTGAAAGCTACGGGCACATCTTCAATGTATCCTCTCGAGTCAATTCTCGCTCTGTCAAAGGCCTTCAGGATTTTGTCCGCTTTATCATCTGGGACCTCTACGACCAAGAACTTAAGTGCACCTCCGAACAGGTCTTGTATTTTCTCCTCAAGCGGGGTACCCTTTATCTTCTCAAGCCTGTCCTCGCCGAGTATAACACCTATATAGTATGGCATTTTTATCACCTCATGCCTTTGGAACTTCCATCGCTGGCATATCAACTTCAAGCTCCTTGTTCTTTACCTCAAGGTACTTCTTGTTGACAAACGGATATCCGAAGACCTTCCACCACTTGACTATTACCTTGTAGACCTCTGGCCTGAATATTACCTTTGGCGGGAATATGCCCTCTGCAACCATCCCTCTTATGAAGCTACCACTGAACTTCTGCTTTGCATCGGTGTGACCGCAGCTCTCGCTGTAGGCGATCTCTCCACAGATCGGACAATACCAGAACTCTGCCATGTTTTGCGGGAGTATCTTCAGGCCGTAGTCAACCTCGTTTGGTGGAGCTTCAAACCCAAAGCTTGGAATACCCTTAGTCCAGAGTATCTGAGTTGCGTACATGTCGTAGTAGTCTCCGACTGCAGCGTGATCTCTTCCAAACATGTGGTGCGTGCAACCCAAGTTCTGCCTGATTACACCATGCAGTAGAGACTCAATTGGGTTGCCGTACCTCATGTCCCAGAGCGTGAAAGTTACCATGTGCCTCTCAGGCTTTATGTATCCGTACTTGTTCACAGCCTCGTGCCCTTCAAGAATAGCCTCATCTGGGTAGTCTCCTCTCCTCTTCGCTCCAATGATAGCGTTTACGATAATTCCGTGGCAAGGCTCAACGTCTCCAGCAAAAGCAGCACACTTCATTAACATCTCGTGCCCTACATGCGGCACATTTCTCGTCTGGTGGGCTATAGCAGTCCTCCACTTCTTCTCGTTCTTTAGAACCTCTCTACACTTAGCGGGCGGGAACCAGAATCTGTCGTAGGGTTCCTTAAACTTCGGCTCGTTGACTATTGTGTACGTACCACCGAAGATGACCGGATTGTGACACCTGTAGATCATGTAGCCCGGATGCTTCTCATCGAAGGGCACTCTTACGACTTCTGGGTTCTTTTCTGGAGTTCCAAAGGTTCTCGTTGCCACGTCTTTTGGATCGATCTTGTATATTTCTTCGATGTCTAAAATTGCAAATGGCTGACCTTTAAGCATCAACAAAAGCGTATCTCCCTCTTTAACACCCAGAGCCTTGTAGTCTTCCTCACTTACGTCAAACAGTATTGGATACGGGAAGATCCATTCGCTTAGAAGCCTTCTTTCATTGAGAACCCTTTCAAGCTCGTTCTGAACCATTGAACCCTCAACCGGGCTGAAGAATCCATAGCAAACAGACATTATCTCTCTATAAACATGTCTTATCGGCGTCCCGTCGGGAAGTGTTGTCGGTTTTAGTTCAAAGCTTGGCAGGCCAGCGATCATTTTCTCTGCTTTCTCTTTTTTCTTAATAACTCTGTCTACAAGCTTCCCACCGTGCGGTAAAGGCGGTTTTAACAAAGCCATGTACTTCCACCTCCAGTATTGAAACACATCTCAACAACGCTTGGTGAATTCCGCTAACTACGCAGCCTATATAAGCGTTTCGAAATAATTTTTTGAATGATTAACCATAAAAGTTGCCTCCGATGCTCAAAAGAGGATTCATAAGTATCCTATGTTATTGTTAAATTCTAGAAAACAGATTTAAAATGTTTCGATAAACTCCATACGCTGCAAAGCATTATATACAAGATGTATATAATAAAATGTGATGACGGATCTTACCGGATTTATTGGCGGGTTGATATGGTGGCTCCTCCTAGTCTACTTGATCCTCGCCCCCCAGCTAAAATACAGGCAACTCGAGACAGCCAGAAAGGCGGCAATGAGAAGAATGGGTGCAAAGAGAGGAACGAACGTAATAGCGATGATACACAGACAGGAGAGCATAGGGCTATTTGGTATACCATTCTATCGCTTCATCAACGTCGAGGATTCAGAACACGTTTTAAGGGCTATTAGGCGAACTCCAAGGGATCAGCCAATAGACTTTATACTCCACACGCCTGGCGGATTGGTGCTTGCTGCAACGCAAATAGCTAAAGCGATCAAAGACCACCCAGCGAAAACAACGGTGATAGTTCCCCACTATGCAATGAGCGGTGGAACGCTAATTGCCCTTGCTGCGGATGAGATAGTTATGGATTTCCATGCGGTTTTAGGCCCTGTCGATCCGCAGCTAATGAACTTTCCAGCTCCATCCATACTCAGAGCCGTAAATAGGAAGGAACCAAAGGATATAGACGATCAGACGCTCATAATGGCCGATATAGCCGAGAAGGCGATAAATCAGGTTAGAGAATTTGTCTTTGAGCTTCTTAAGGATAAGCTGGGCGAGGAAAAGGCTAGAGAAGTAGCAGTAATCCTGACAGAAGGGCGTTGGACACATGATTATCCAATCACAGTTGAAGTAGCAAAGCAACTCGGGCTTAACATCTCAACAGACGTACCTGAAGAGGTTTACGAACTTATGGAACTCTATCCGCAGCCAATGATGCAAAGACATCCCGGCGTTGAATTCGTGCCTGCTCCACGCACCAACCGGAACTCTTAAGTAATTGCCATCCAACTGGCAGCGGTGGTAGTTTGAAAACTACAAAAATCCTCCTAGCTTTCCTGCTAGTTCTGTTGGCCTCGCTAGTCCTTGGATGCGAAACGAAGAACGTAGAGGATGTAATAAAAAAAGTTAAAGAAAAACGTTCTAACTTTGCAGACTACAGCGCAAGCGCCGAAGTTACAAACTACATAACCGGCTACTCCTACAGCGTGGATTTATGGGTTAAGGGTGAGAAGCAGAGGATACACTACACCCAACCCGATGAAATCTCCGGGGCTATTTTTGTTAACAACGGCAGTATAGCTTGGTTCTATAATCCAGTCGAAAACATGGCTATTTATGCGAAACCTGAGGATGTCCGGATAAACTTTGACTACGGAGCAATTCTTGAAAGCGTATTGCAAAATGCTACGACGGAGATCGAAAAAGGCGAGGAAGACTACATTGTAAAAGCAGAAGAGAATGGTGTAACAGTTGAAATAACTATTACAAGGGACTACTACCCTACTCAGATTAAGTGGCTTTTTGAGGGTAATGAGGTTATGAAAATTAGGTACTACAACTTCTCATTCAACAACGGCTTAGATGACAGCTTCTTCGAGTACATCCCTCCCGAAAACGCGACAGTTTCAAGCATAGAAGAGCTCAAGCAAAGAATTGTTACGTTCGAGAGTATTGAAGAAGCTGAAAAAGACGTTGGCTTCAAGGCTTGCAAACCGGAATACCTCCCCGGAAAATTCAACCTAACGATTTCAGTGCTAAAACCACTGAACGTCCTCATTCTGACCTACTCCAACGAGACGGAGATAATCGAGGTAAAGGAGAGGATAGGTAAGCTAGAAGAAATAGAAGGGGGCGAGAAGATCGAAGTCGGGAACGTAACTGCATACTTCCTTGATGCAGGCCATGCAAGGGTGATGTCGTGGAAGCAAGGAAGCATAGAGATAACGATAACGACGACGCTGGAAAGGAATGAACTCATAAAGGTCGTGGAGTCGTTCAGATGTGAGTGACATCAAATCCGAGGTTTCTAAGCACCCATGCCACGTGTCTTCTGTTGCCATCCCTCCAATTTTTTTCTCTACTGGCTACGAGTATTCTACCCTTGGAATAGCAATCTATCAGCTTGCACATCCCG
>QMZF01000152.1 GCA_003663055.1 Archaeoglobales archaeon
CCCTAATTCATGTAATTTCGTTGCGATACTACATAGGAAGCCAATGACATCACTAGGAACGGTGTCTGGATGAAATGAAGCAATTAATAAAATCTCGTAGCTAATATGAGTAATTTTAGATTGTAATTCTGATAGGAAGGGGTCAACCAACTTTTCTTTTTTATTACCATAAAACGATCCCCAGATAAATACGAATTCTCTAAGTTTTGCTAATATGTAGTCTGGCCATTGAGCGGCGGTTATTTGATTCAATGATGAAAAATCAACATTGCCTATTTGTATTTCTCTATCCAATCTTCGCTGTATTCTTTCTAGGACACGCTTGATATCACTATGGTTTTTGACTATTTTTTCAATATTCTTAACTAAGTCATTAAAATCTCTTTTATGGATATACGATAGTCCTTTAAATGGCTGAAGATCTAAGACTTGTTCGGTGACTCTTTCTTCGTCTTTTATTCCACCGCGATATGTAATTTTAACAGTATATTTTAGTGGCAAGTTATGTACATTAAAATATCTGATACCGCTATCAAAAAATGTGCGAATTTCGTATCCTGGAGGTAATGACTTAATTCCGTCTTTAAACAGATGTAGATTGTTAATTAAATCTCCTCTACTGTTTCTAAGAAGGGGATCAAATTCAAGTCTAACATCCTTTGCAACAGTTCTACCTAGATTTTTTATTATGAAATATATCCAAGGAGGGTCTTGAATGTCAAAATATGCCACTACATACGGTGCAGTCTCTTGATCTCGTGCCTCCCTCATTTCTTGAATCATTTTTTCGGAAGCTTCAGCTGACTTTCTGGTTGCTGATGCCATTTGCCAGGTTTTAACTACATATATTATCAAAAAAAAGAGAGTAAGTACCTGAGTAGCTAAAAGAGAGGCGTCAAGCCAGTCCTTGTTTGGAGGTAAAACCTCATTTAAATAGGATGCAATAGTGGTATTCATTCTTAACCCTCCATCGAGTCTTTATTAACCTTACTGGGTTCTTTAGGATTTTCTAATTCTTTTTCTTTTGGGAGTTTCATTACTTTGCTCTTCATTTTCAATTACTTTGATCCACGAAATATCATCTAAAAATACGAAAATTTCACCATCTCTACTTAATAAAAGCCCCTTCTCCAGTATACCCCATACCTTCTTGGCCCCCCATCCGTGGAGGGCATCGTCGATAAATTCCTTAATCAGCTCTTTCGTACTTTTTGGGAAAATTAGACTCTTCGAGAACCTCTATCTGCCTCTGGAACTTGCGTTCGTAATTGTGGATATCAATGGCGCCTCATTAAAAAACACACATCCAAAACCGGTTAATAAGCCAGAAGAGTACTGTGAAAGCAATAAGAACTAAACATTAAAATTGAGCGCCCGGGTCGGGATTTGAACCCGAGTCGCGGGCTTTCTGCGGATTTTGTTCCGCGACAGGCCCGCATGATAGGCCGGGCTACACCACCCGGGCTTTAACTGCTCTCAATGCAGTGTTTGACATCATTTAAACTTTGCGCTCGGCAAGCTTATTTAACTTTCATTCAAAATCCGCCCATGGACACATCCCTTGCGTTGCTCATCTCGATCCTTCTAATTCTTCTGCTGATAAGAGCAAGGGTTAATATAAGCCTCTCAATATTTGCAGGAGCTTTAACTCTAGGCCTACTTTCTGTGGGCTTCGAAGCATTTAACGTGGTTATGGAATCTTCCACATCACTTTCCACCCTTCGCTTGCTCGCTCTCGTTACAGCAGCGTTTACGCTCGGCTACTCAATGGAGTACCTTGGCCTTTTGAAAGATCTTCAATGCATCGCCGAACGCATGTTTGGGAAGTTCAGCATAGCAGTGCTCCCCCTCTTGGTTGGCTTGCTACCAATGCCTGGAGGAGCACTAATATCAGCTGTAATGATCAGAGATTTGGTGGAAAAGTACAAAATGGGTTGGGAAGAGGCGACGTTCATTAACTACTGGTTCAGACACGTTTGGGTTACTATGTGGCCTTTATATCCGAGCATCATAATTGCTGCTTGGGTTGTTGAAGTGGACATAATGAAGCTCATCCTTGCAACGTACCCTATAGGCTTGGCTGCTCTGTTCTTTGCCCTCCTTTCTTCAAGACACGTCAAATTCAGGCTTAAGATTGGCTTTCGAGATGTAATTGCGTTCTTCACTTCAGCCTATCCCATCTTCCTCGTTGCTGTACTTGCAATAGTTTTCAGACTAGACTTACTGCTGACTATCCTTTTATCACTTGCAACGCTTTATATTCATAGGAGGGCAAAACCCAGAGATATCGCAGCCATCCTGAAAAGGACGATCGATGTAAGAATTATTGTGCTTATATTTGCCGTTATGGCGTACAAGGAGTTGATACTCTATACCAACGCCGCTGAAGTTTTCTTCAATCACCTACGTGAAATGAATTTTCCCCCTGCAATCGCGGCATTTGTGCTCTCCTTCCTCGTTGGTTTCGCTACGGGCATAGAGCTGGGCTACTCATCCATTGCTCTCCCGCTGCTTGTAGCGTTTACGGGCATTGGAAGCGGACTCATAGGTAAGAACCTCATGCTGGCCATAGCTGGTGGCTTTCTTGGCGTAATGGTTTCCCCCATGCATCTCTGCTTTGCTCTAACCTGTGAGTACTTTAAGGCTGACGTGGGGGATGTTTACAGGCTGCTGCTTCCTCCAGTGGTAGGGCTAGCAATCGTTGTTGCAGCCCTCTTCATTTTTCTATGATCCATAAAAACGAGGAAGGCTGGTACAAGAGTAAGAGCTGCAATTAGGCTGAATATTATAGAGAGAACGCAGACAAAACCAAAATCTCTCATAGGAAACGAGGAGATCATCATTGCTGCAAAACCTCCTGCCATGGTTAGGCCGGAGGTCATTATCGCCCTTCCCGTATTGCTGATCGTCGTGAAAACAGCTTTTTCAGGCTTTGTACCCTTTCTCCTTCCTCTAGGTATCTCTCCATTACGTAAATTGAAAAATCTATTCCTAGGCCTATCGTGAGAGTTTAAACTTGCAGAAATCAGGCTGCGGTATATTCCAAGGACGTACATAACACCCCCGGTAAAGCGATTACCGATGTTATGGGCAGCAGTGGAACGATCGCTTTACTGAAGCTTCTGTAAACGAAAAGGAGCGGAAGAAAAATCAAAGCGTAACTCGCGGGGATCATCTTGTTTTGGCCATTCACTATTAAATCGGAGATGAACATTTTAGAACGACATCTCCGGTTGGGTAGTAGCCTAGTCTATCCCATAAAATTCTATTTCCTCCTTCACCCTTTCGTAAAGCTTCTGAATTCGAGCCAGTCCATGGGCCAACGTAAAGTACGCTCCAACCTCACTCGCTAACGTACTTTCTTTTCTGGTCGCCGGATATCCTATCCAAAAGTTCCTTGCGTTATCGTTTTTGGGTATGCCGTACATCGAAAGGAGCGTTGTAAGGTTACTGTATTTTGTAATCTGAGGCTCTGCCAAGGCTACGTATTGACACATTCTGTCGAACTCCTTACAGCATCTAAATCAACGCTGTCAGTCTCCATTACCAGAATTATCCTGTCTTGACTGAAGCTTTACGTTACTGTAGCCGTAAAAGCTGTAACAATTATAGCCCGTCAGAACAAGCCGATGAGGTTTAAAGCTCTACCATCGGACGAGCTGATGAACCTCTTCTCAAGACGTTTAAGGGAGAACATCGAGTTTCTTAAGAGAGAGCCACCAAGTGTCGAGAGTTCGAGAAGAGAAGAAATTGTCAGAATATATACCGGGGATGTGGCAGTTAATGCCCTAAAAGAAAGTATAGAATCTGCTGGGAGGGAGATAATAGTAGCATCGACGCATCTTGACGACAGGGCGGCGATGTATCTCAAG
>QMZF01000153.1 GCA_003663055.1 Archaeoglobales archaeon
ATCTTTTCCATCATCTTCCCAACCTCATACTTTCGCCTGAAGCGCCTCAGTATGTGCTGGAAAGGCAGGGGTCTCCCCTCTTTCATTGCAACTACTTCTCCGTCAAGAATAACGTTTTCCTTCACGTTTTTCTTTATCTCTTCAACTATCTCCGGCAAAGCCTTTGTTACGTTCTCCAATCTCCTCGAGTATATCGTTACCCTCCCATTCCCCCAGTGCACTTGGACCCTCGTACCATCGAACTTCCATTCGACTGCAACGTTACCCATCTCTTTTATCGCCTCATTGATTTCTTCCGCCACTTGGGCAAGCATCATTTTGACGGGAACGTGAAGTTCGATCTTCAGCTTTTCAAGGCCTTGTCTGCCTTCGTTTCTAGCAACGACTGCAACCCTTCCAAAGTCGTTTGTAATCATGTAAGCCCTCTCAACTAACTCGCTTTCAATTCCCCATGCTTTTGCGATCGCATCCCTTACGATACCCTCTCCAACTCCAAGCCTCATCTCGCCCAGTATGAGCCTCGTGAGGTATTTCGCCTCTATTGGCGTTGCGGAGAAGTATAAATCTGCCAGCAGTCTGATCTTCCTTTTTTGACTCCCTTCTCCAATTAGCGAGCTCATGGTGTCGAAAACTTCCCTCACCTTTGCAATCGTGAGTTCCTCTTCAAAGAGCGTAAGCTGCGTCTTCGCTTGGAGAAGCAGTTCTGCGGTGATACCAAGATCTCCTGTCTCCCTTATAAAATTCTCTATCTTACTTTTATTTGCTCCCGTGGCGATGCGCAGAGCTTCGTAGATGAGTCCAACTCCGACGCCAAGCTCTCTTTCATCCCAGGGAGGATACACTTTGCCCATTAAAAACAGGACGACGTTGTAGAGGTCGTTATCGTCATTTATCTCCTTTATAAAAGTTGCAATTCTTGCAGCTAGTTCGAGGGTTGATGAGATTTTCTCTATTGTTTCGCAGAACTCGGCGAAGTTTTTGAACAGCATAGTAAATCGTTGGGCTGCATGTTTATGCTTTTTTCGATAGTCTTGCAGATTATTTTTTGTCATCATTTCTGTCACAAAACTTCCGGGGAATGTTGTACGAAATTGCGATAGTAAGATTGAGTGATGCGGGCCATATATTGCCTTATTTAAGTGTGTTAGCACCGAAGCGACGTTAGCGAAAGATTGCTGAAAGAGAACTATTAATGATTTGTTATGATGTTTTGCATTAAATTCTCCTTTATTTGTTGTTCGATTTTTCAGTTTTTAAATCAGAAATTATTTTTTCTATCTTAGATTTATTATTTCTGTAGGCTTTTGCAATTATTTTGGAGATTGAAAATATTTTACAGATCAAACATGGATGTTTATTGTATTCTAGCTCTATATTAGGCAGCTTATCCTCCTCATTTATAGTTGATAAGTCTGTTTGGAATAGATTCGATAACTTTCTTATTTCCCTGCCACTTCTATCTTTCAAGACACTTCTCCATAAGTTTCTTTTTTCATAAAAATATTCTTTCCAACGTTTCTTCTTTGGTATGCCAATCAAAATACGTCTTTCTTTATCGTAATCTAAGTTAGGGTCTCCTTGTTTCTTATTTGATTTACTTACGTAGCGACATGGATACCAATGCTCACTACATATTTTAACTAAGAAGTCTACCTTTGTTAATTGCAGCCAAGATTCCAAAAAAATCCTGCATTTATCACCCCAATCCATTCTAAATGGTTCCAAATCACCTATCCCCATTCTTTCTAATACCAAACGGATCGTCGAAGCTACCTCTCCAACTTTCGAAGGAATATTTAAAGCACCAGTATTAATTGTTGGGATCTTAAACCATGAAAAATTTTCTAAGGATCCAAATGCATAACTTGGGCCATATTCCCCAGTAACCTTGTTTAAATATATCAGGAATTTTGTTAATCTCTGATCGCTTGGGTCTCTAAAAAGTTTGAACAACTGCGGATCCTCAAATCTCAATTCTTCATCAGGTTCGTTCCTCGCTCTTTCTGCATTTTGTAGTAATTCGGTCTGGTATATACTTTTCAAGCAAAATAAAACTTTATCTATGTCTTTGTTAACTGCTTCAAGCTTTTCTTTCCACAATAAGAATTCCCGCCCAATAGCTTGGCTTGGTTCTATCTCTAACTGCTCGTCTGTAATTAGGAGAACTCCGTAGGCTTCTGCATATTTTTTAGCTTCAGATGAGAATTCTAAAGCGGCAAATGCAGGTCTCACATTTATATCTCTGCAAGTTTCTATCCATTCTTTAATTTCCTTTATTCCTATTGGTGTACTCCAATGTTTACACTGACATGCCCAGAGCATTTTATTTTGGTCGAGGTTGTCGAATACTAATACATCAATTTCATGCTTAATTCCACTTTTACCAAGTACTTTTTCTCTTAGGAGAACTTTATTGTAACCCTTTTCTCTAAAGTACTGGGCTACTTTATTTTCAAACTCTATTCCTTTTTCATGTTTTTTAATTTCTTCCATCTTCATCACTTGATTGTTCTAAAGCCAACTTCGAATAAAGTTTTAGGATAAGTTTCCCAAGAGGAGATTCTATGCGATAGGGTACAGTCTTTAGCTGTTGGGCAAAGTAAGAATCACATAGTAAATCGAGGATACTAGTAAGACCTGTGTTTGCGTAATATCTCATTTTAATGTCAGAGAAATTCCTTATTTTTCAATAAATTTATTGATAGTATTTATAATTTCACATATTTAACTCCATTGTACTCATAGTTTCCAGTCGTGCTGCTGAATAACCACCCTTATCGCTTTAATCTTGTCCAAATTCGTCCGTATGCGTTGCATCCAATTTGAGTTAGATCCGTTACATGTACTCAATCTAGATGATTCTCGTACGATTCACCCTCTAGCGTGTCCAGTACCTATTGGACAAAATATAGAATAAAGAATAAATTAAATTTAGTAAAACTGCTCCATGAGAAAAATATAAACATACTCAAAGAAGAATTTCACCATGGAGGAGGTAAAAAGAGAATTGCTGAAAGCCGTTGAAAAACTCTTTGATGACTACTTAAAAAGCGACGTTAGCTATGAAAAGGTAAGATGGGAACTCGATTACGTAGTTTATCCAGGTATAGGTTCTTTTCTCGCAGACGGCAGCTTGACAAAGGAGGAGGGGAAGGAAATATTCGAGTATTGCGAGAAAAGGCTCCAAGAGTTGAAGCTTAGATTAGAGTTTCGATGATGGATACAATATCCTCGATGTCTGCATCCGTCTTAAAGCCTGTACCCGAAAAAGCAGTTCTCGAAGCTGCAAAGCCCTCATCTCTCAGCTTTTCTATGACCCTTTCTACGGAGGGAGGTGATTTCGAAATTCTTTTCGCTATTGCATGAAGGTCGTAGTAGAACGGAACGTTTGCTTCTTCAAGCAATCTCATAAAAAGGGCTTTAACTTTTCCTTCGCTTACCTCCACAACTTTACCAAGGAAGTCCTTACTACTCAGCTCTCCAAGCCACAGGGGCCCCATCATAACGTATTTCTCTCCACACTTGCACCTCTCAACAATACTGCCATCCATTGGCTTCCACGTTCTCCTCATACATTTTCTACAGTAGAAAAGGTAGCCAAGTTTTTTGTAAACCTCCCCGGCTTTTCTTGGAGAACGCTTAAAAGTGACATGGATGCGGTAGTAGTGTTCTTTCGCCCATGAAATAAGGACTTCCATTGCTTTGTCGTACTTTGTTGCTTCTCTTGCGATCTTGCCTGCGAGTATTCTAAGCCCAACTTCGGGGTAGAACTCTGTTTTTTCCGCATAACTCGAATACTTGCGCAAGCCGGAAGTTGTGGCAGAGCCGCAAAGCGCTGCAGTATCTGTTGCAGTTACGCTTAGATAGCG
>QMZF01000154.1 GCA_003663055.1 Archaeoglobales archaeon
ATGCTGAACATCATCGAGGTTACGAGGGAAAACAGGATCATCAGATTTAGCGTAGATTTGCTTCTGAGCTCTACGGCAATATCTTTTCTTGCAATTTCAACTGCCTTCAATTCCCACCACCTTCATGTACCTCTCCTCCGCCTCACTTGCAATACAGTCCTCAACGACTTCCCCATTGAAAAGAATGACAGCTCTGCTGCAAAGACTCACCTCGCTTAAGTTGTGAGTAGTTAGAATTATCGTCCTGCCCTCACCATACGTTTTAAGATAGGAAATCAGTTCTCTTCGCCCTTCTACATCTAAACCGCTCGTTGGTTCGTCGAGGATTAGCATCTCTGGCTGGTGTAGTATTGCTCTCGCAATTGACAGACGTTGCTTCATTCCTCTTGAGAACGTCTTCACCCTTGCATGCCTTCTTTCGTAGAGCTTGACCTGCATTAAAACCTCCTTGATTCTGTCCTCAAGGTCTTTTACGTCGTAAAGCTTTCCATAAAATTTCAGATTTTCGTAGGCCGTTAGCTCATCGTAGAGCATCGGATTGTGGGAGACGTACCCTATTTTTCTTTTTAACTCTGCATTAAACTTCCAAGCTTTCATACCAAAAACGAGCACTTCCCCCTTTGTGGGCCTCGCTTGCCCACTAATCAGCTTGACGAGCGTAGTTTTGCCCGCTCCGTTTGGACCGAGGATTGCTATCTTCTCTCCGAGCTTTACATCGAGTGAGATGTCTTTAAGGGCGGTGATGTATCCGTACTTTTTGACAACGTTTTTCAGTTCTACAGCCTTCAAATCGAAACCTCCAGCTTTTTTAGCATATTCTCAACTCCAAGAGCAATTCCCTCAACTTCAATGGCATCTCCTTTGGCTCCGTCTCCAACTACGTAGAGGTTTCTGTATGGGGTTTCAAATCCTATGTCCTGCCCAGCTTTAACCCTGTTGACCGGCCATCCATCGCTGTAGCACTGTACTGCAAGAACTTCGTAATCGTATCCCTTGAGAATATCCCTGATGTCTTTTAGGCCTTGGGCGATCTCATACCTGACGTTGCTCGTAATAACGGGCTGGTGGGCCATAAGCAAGTGTCCTCTGCCAAGATTCGGATCGGCATTCGTCACTTCGTTCATGCCCGATATCCTTCGCGTTTCGAGGGTAAACAAAACTCCCGTATGGTTGATGAACGGCTCTTTAAGGGCTATCGAGTACTTTATCCCACAGCTCGGCTCGAGGTTTTGGACGTACTGGTTATTGAGGAGCTTCGCAGTTTCAACGTGGCCAACGTTCGATATGACTATATCGTACTTTTTTACCTCCCTCGCAGCAACGCTGAAAGTCTTGCCCGGCTTAATTCCCTTAACTCTAGCCTTGTGTATCTTTCCTCCGTTGCTCAAGAGCACCTCGCTTAAAGCGTTTATAACGCTTTTGCAGCCCCCTACTGGAATTCCTGGCCCGCCAAGCTTAACAACTTGATTGAACATCGGAAGAATCCTCGAAAAGCTCGCCTCTTTAGTTGTAATGCTCAGAGACCAGCCGAGAAAGGCTTTGAGAAATCGCTTGCTGAAATCGTCCAGCCCCTTCTCAAATTCCGACATCCGTACTTCTCTAAACTTGCTCTTTAGACACAACTTTACGAATTTAAGCCTCGACCTCAGCGGAAAGGTTTTCTTCCTTATTTCAATTCTCTCTCCGTTGTAGAGTGCTTCTCCCTCCGGTTTTGAATCAACGATTTCGACATTAGCTCCAACACTCTTCAAAAGCCTTGCAAGCGGCCCTCTGCTTCCGTGGGGAATCATGTGCAAAGCTCCGGTTGAGAGCTGGAAGCCCTTGTACTCTATGTTCGTAAACCTTCCACCAATGAATGGGAGTTTTTCAAAAACATCAACTTCAAACCCTTTTTCGGAAAGGATTGATGCTGACAGAAGTCCGCCTAAGCCTGAGCCGATAACAGCAACTCTCATCCTTCCACTACCTTTATCGCATCAACGGGGCAGTACCTAACGCACTTCCTGCAATCAGCGCAGTTCTGCATATCTATTTCCGCTTTGCCAATGACTTCTATGGCTCCTTCTGGACACACTAGCTTGCAGAACGCGCACCCAACGCAGCTATTGGTTATAACTATCGCTTTAACGGCCATTTCTCGAAAATAGGAGGAGAGAATTAAAAAGTTTACTTATATTATTCCTAACTCCGCCAATCTTTCGGGCAGATACACATCGGTGACGTAGTCTAAACCGTACTTTGCCAGAGCCTGCTGCTCAGATTTCTTTCCAAGTTCAAGCTGTAGATTAACCTCCTTTTTCCAGAAGTCTGTATTAAAGCGTGGATCTTGCAGTATCGCGTTGAGTGCTTTAATGTCTTGTTCAGTCAGCTTATCTGCTGGCAGCTCATACTTGACTATATCTGAAGGCCTAATTCCAACGAACTTTGCAGCTGGGGTTGCCAAATACTCAGACAAGTGGGCAGCCTTTATAGAACCGTATGCAACGCTTGCGTAGATGCGGTAGCTCCACGGATCGCCGTCGGTGAAGACAACTACCGGCAGGTTTAGCTCAGTATTAAGCCTTCGAAGTAGGCGCCTCGTACTTCTTGCCGGCTGACCTTTTAAGTGAACTATTATTGCATCGAACTTCTCGTCGAAGCCATTTTCAACAAGCCTGTCCCTCATGCCGCCAGTTTCTATGGCTATGACGAACTTTGCATCGTGATCCACGAACTCAAGCCTGTCAACGTTCGTCGGAATTTGGTAGCCTCCCTCGCCTACGTCATCCTGGCAGTGTATTTCCTTTACGCCACGCCTCGTTTCCTCTCTTATCCTTATCGGCCCTATTACCGTTGCTCCGTCCTCTTCCGGCCTTATGTGGAAGTGCTCCCTCTGAAAGTTTGTAAGGATCTCGAGGTCCTCTATAAGGCGATCGCTTTCGCTTTGTTCATCAAATTTTGCCATCCCCCAGTTTTCGGAGATGTAGTAGAGTTCTCTAAGTGTTGAAGACTTGTTTGCTTTAAGCTGCTCCTTGAGAAAGCCGATTACGTAGGCCATTCGGAGAAGAATGTACGCACCCTTTACAGATTTAGCAGATCTGATGGATTTTCTATCGCCGTAAACCCAGACCTCGCTTTCTTCCTTAAACTCGATGTTGTACTTCGTGCGCGTTGCGATTCTGAGTTCCGGAATCCTGCCTTCCCTCATCTGGTTGTACATGTCTTCTGCGATGCTGAGCAGAGAAGCCAGGCATCTAGCTTCCACGCTCTTCACGTTTTAAAGTTGGACAGCTTATAGAAATAGCTTACCCTGCCATAGAGAAGAGAAAGGATAGTAATCTCAACAGATGTCAGTTTTTGTACTAAAATTAATTTATAGAAAGTAAATTAGAAAATTAGAAAAGTATAGAGAAAAAGGAGTGTTATGTCTGAAATTGGGCTTCCTCCAGTCGAGTACAGAAGGTTCTTAAGTGATGTAGTTTCGGGTTTTGGCGATAGTACTGGTGGTAGCGTAACGTTCCTCTGTTTCTCCTTACAGATGCTTTTCTTCTCAGCTCTTGCCCAAGTTTACTATCATTGGCATGTCTTTCTGCCCTTTACGTGGCCAAGAAAGAAATGTATTACAGTGTCAATATGTATTTTATATGAAAATTCTACAAGTTACCCAAACCTCATTCGAACTATCTGGCGGAACATGTAAATGATGTCGTTCCAGAACCTCACCTTCGTTGCCCCTCCATGCCTCCACTCAACAGGTATCTCCTTAATCCTTCTCCCTTCCCTCTGAGCCAAAACCAGCACCTCTGTATCCCAGAACCAGTGCCTATCCCTTGCTTTTTTGCCCAAATCCAGAACGACATCCCTTCTGAAAGCC